>JBBPIG010000007.1 GCA_038040445.1 Acidobacteriota bacterium
CGCGTTCGGTCTCAGCTCGGGGTTGTTTTACGTGCCCGGTACTTTCACCCCAACAGACGAGGTCATTGAGCTGGCGCGAGTCGCCGCCCGTTTCGGCGGCATCTACATCTCGCACATGCGCGACGAAGCGGCGGGCATAGTCGATAGCGTCAAAGAGACGATAGCGATAGGCGAACGCGGCGGGCTTCCCACTCAGGTGACTCACCACAAAATCATCGGTCCCGCGAACTGGGGAAAGAGTCTCGAGACGTTGCGCTTGATCGACGAAGCGCGTGCGCGTGGAGTCGACGCGACGATCGATCAGTATCCTTACACCGCTTCGAGCACGAGCATTCAAGCGGCGCTGCTTCCCGCGTGGGCGCAAGAAGGTGGCCGCACTGAGATTATGAAGCGGCTCAAGGACCCGGCGACGCGCGCGCAGATCAAAGCAGAGACCATCAGGATCATCAAACACGAGCGCGGCGGCGGAGATCCAAAGAATATCGTCATCGCCGGCTGTGGATGGGATTCGTCGCTTGCGGGGAAGAACCTCGCCGATGTCGCTCGCTTGCGTGGAATGGAGCCGACGGTTGAAAACGCCGCCGAAGCCGCCTTGTGGATCGTTGAAAGCGGCGGCTGCGGTGGAATTTTTCACGCGATCAACGAAGCAGACCTCGAGAGGATCCTCAAACATCCGGCGACGATGATTGGCTCGGATGGTGAGATTCCGATCTTCGGACAAGCTCACCCGCATCCACGAAGCTACGGCACGTTTGCTCGAGTTCTGGCCGTGTACGTTCGCGACCGGCACACGATCACGCTCGAGGACGCGGTGCGAAAGATGTCTTCGTTCCCGGCCCAGCGTCTCGGCTTGATCGATCGCGGGCTGCTGCGGCCCGGAATGAAAGCCGACATCGCCATCTTCGATCCCGCTCGCGTACGCGACGCCGCGACGTTCGAGCGGCCGCACCAATACGCCGAAGGTTTTTCAGCGGTGATTGTGAATGGGCAGGTCGTGTTCGAGCGAGGAGGGATGACCGCGGCTCGACCCGGCAAGGTTTTGTACAAACGACAGTGAGCAACGACGTGAACGTGTTTCAAAACCAGACGTTGAAGGACGCGCGTGAAGCCATCTCGCGCGGCGTTGTTGTGATTCTGCCGGTCGGCTCTACCGAAGCTCACGGACCGCACTTGCCGCTCGCGACCGACGTCATCATCTCTGAAGAGATGTCGCGTCGCGCTGCTGAGAAGCTCAACGCACACGGCGTCGAAACGCTCGTCCTGCCCGCGGTCGCTTACAGCGTGACCGATTTCAGCTCAGAGTTTCCCGGCACCATTTCAATAAAGAGGGAAACGGCTGTCGCGTTGCTACACGACATCTGTGTGTCGCTCTACAAACAAGGCGCGCGGCTTGTCGCGGTAGCCAACTCGCACCTTGAGCCGGAACACGTCGCGTCAATCAACGAAGCGATCGAAAAGGTTAAGCAGGAAACCGGCCGCACGGTCGCGTTTCCCGATAAACGAAGGCGACGATGGGCCGGGACGCTCACGGAAGAGTTTCGCCGCGGCGATTGCCACGCCGGATCATATGAGACTTCGTTGGTTATGGCTGCCCGGCCCGATCTTGTGCGAGAAGAGATTCGCCGGTCGCTTGATCGAGTCCCCATCTCGATCTCGGAAAAGATCAGGGAAGGCGCGAGCACTTTCACCGAAGCGGGCGGGACGGAGGCGTACTTCGGCGATCCGCAAGCGGCCTCGCGAGAAGAAGGCGAGGCAACCTATGAAGCGCTATCGGACATGATCGTCACGTCCGTGATGGAAGCCTTGAAGGAGACTTCGTGAGGATGAATCAAACACAAAGGCACCAAGACACAAAGCTGGTTTGTTCTTTGTGTCTTCGTGCATTTGTGTTTAGGATCTGTTCTCGCTAGATCGTGTACTGAAGACATGGATCCTACGCTATCCGAAGACATTCAAGCAGCCCAGTCGAGCTATGGCTCTGTCCAACTTGATAGAGTTAAGTTCATCGCTCTGCTCGGCGGGTTAGAGTCCGACGACGATATCGGCTCACTGAGGCACAAGACAGCCGAGCTGAAGCGGATGATCACCTCACATGACGGAGCAGTTTTCGCCGATGCCGGTTCAAACGGGAATGTCGTCTCTTTGAGAACGGATGTCCTGGCTTCCGAGCTTGACCAGATCCTGGAAGCTCGTACGATCGAACGCGCCAAATACTATGTGAAGCGGCTGGAGCGCGGAGTCAAGAAGGTCAAGACATCAAAGATCAACGACATCAATCTCCACCGCTGGAAAGAACACACCGACATCATCACCGACAGCCTCTGGGTCTTGCCCAAACGTGACAGCGCCGGTGCACATCTCGCGTCCTATTGGGGAAATTTCATTCCACAGATTCCCCATCAACTGATGCTTCGCTACACCAAGAAGGGCGACTGGGTCCTGGATCCTTTTGTCGGAAGCGGAACGACGCTGATTGAATGCAGAAGGCTTGGCCGGAACGGCATCGGCATCGAGCTGAATTCCGGCGTTGCAAACCAGGCGCTTGAACTGGTGGGCAAAGAAAGAAACCGGTACTCGGTAAGAACAGAGATATTTGCCGGCGACGCGAGGAAGATTGACGCCCTGCGGATGATGGATGATCTCGATGCGAAGCAAGTCCAGCTTCTGATAATGCATCCGCCTTATCACGACATCATCAGCTTTTCAGAGGACGGCAACGACCTGTCGAACGCGGCGACCACCGATGAGTTCTTAAAGATGTTCGGGGAAACGCTGGACAACATCGATCCAGTTCTCGAGCGCGGAAGATATTTTGCTCTGGTCATTGGCGACAAATACTCCAAAGGTGAATGGATTCCCCTGGGATTTCATTGCATGAGTGAAGTGCTCAAACGGGCGTATTCGCTAAAGAGCATCGTCGTGAAGAACTTTGAAGAGACGCGGGCAAAGCGAGATCAGAAGCAGCTCTGGCGGTACCGGGCGCTCGCCGGCGGGTTCTACATCTTCAAGCACGAATACATTTTCATCTTCAAGAAGAAGTGAGGGCTCGCGGCCGAGGCCTCCCGAATACCCCACACAGCAGTGTGGGGATGCAACCACTACGTGGTTGGTGGGATTAGCCGTGACCACTTGTCTGTTATCGACTTTTTCAGCAGCCTGCCAGGCGACGGTGGTCTGCGTCTCCGGGCGACTGCTTCGTTCCGACAGGTTGAAGCGCATACGCGTCCGACCCTTACACAAACCCGGCAGGGCATCCCCCTCCAACAGCCTCAGAACCTATGACTCAAGTTATTGACTTAGCCTCTTTGGTTTTATAAGCTTCCGCCGACGCTTCAGAAGTTATCTCCCCAGCACCATGACACTAGCTAGTGGAACCCGGTTCGGCCCCTACGAGATACTCTCCCACCTTGGCGCGGGCGGGATGGGGCAGGTCTATTTGGCTCAAGACGTCAAGCTGCGTCGTAAAGTGGCTCTCAAGCTGCTCAGCGCTGAATTCGCCGACAATCAGGATAGGCTTCGGCGTTTCATTCGGGAGGCTGAAACTGCCGCGGGACTCAGCCATCCTAACGCCGCCCATATCTATGAGGTGAGTCAGGCGGATTCGATCAACTTTATCGCAATGGAGTATGTCGAAGGCGAGACGCTTCGCCGCCGTGCTGTTCATACCAAACTCAGCACGGATGAAATCCTTGATATAGCTGTTCAAGTTGCAAGCGCACTCACAGCGGCACACCAGGCAGGCATCGTTCACCGTGACATAAAGCCGGAAAACATCATGCTGCGCCCCGACGGCTACGTCAAAGTACTGGATTTTGGCCTCGCAAAGCTGACTGAAAGGCAAGCGCCGGCTGGCGACACCGAAGCGATTACCATGGCCAACGTGGATACAGATCCCGGTAAGGTGATGGGCACTGTGGCTTACATGTCACCCGAGCAGGCGCGGGGACTTGTGGTAGATGCCCGAAGCGACATCTTCAGCCTCGGCGTAGTGATCTACGAGATGGTCACAGGCCACAAACCGTTTCAAGGGGAAACTTCTACCGATGTCTTCGTTTCGATATTAAAGACCGAACCGGCGCCGCTCGCGAGGTATTCCCCAGAAGTCCCAACTGAACTTCAGCGAGTTGTCAGCAAAGCTCTGCGCAAAGACAGGGAAGAACGCTACCAAACCACCAAAGATCTACTCTTAGACGTAAGGAGCCTCAAACAGGAGTTGGAATTTCAGGCGAAGCTACAGTTCTCCCTGTCATCAGAAGTAAGTGGCGTAGCGGCGGCTGCATCAGGAAGCGGGCAGATAGCACTAGCAACGGCAAGGCAAACAGCAGCTCACTCCATCGATGCAGCAACACGGACAACGTCCAGCGCTGAGTATCTAATCAGTGAGTTCAAGAGTCACAAGAGAGCCGCCCTACTCGTTCTTGCAGTCATCATTGTTGCGGCAGCGGGACTTGCCTTCGGGCTGCTTAAAATAACCGGCCGGAACAATTCATCAGTGCCTTTCCAAGCGATGAAGATAACCAGGCTCACCACCACTGGCAAAGCCTTGTGGACATCGCTTTCCATCTCGGCCGATGGCAAGTACGTCACTTATGTGGTGGATGATGACAGGAGACAGAGCCTCTGGGTCAAGCACGTGGCAACCAACAGTAATGTCCAGCTCGTGCCCCCGGCTGACGTCGAGTACCGCGGAGTCACCTTCTCCCGCGATGGCAACTATGTTTATTACGCCAACTCGTATAAGAACGATCCTGTAGGCGCGCTCTACCAGGTCCCGGTTCTGGGAGGAACCGGAAGAAAGATACTGGAGGGTATTGATGGACCTGTCACATTTTCTCCTGATGGCAAGCGGCTCGCGTTTGTGCGCGAGTATCTAAGCAAAGCAGAGAGAGTATTGATAGTGGCAAACGTGGATGGCACCGGAGAACAGAAACTCGCCACGCGCAAGAACCCTGACTATTTTGTGCGAAGAGGCCCGGCCTGGTCGGCTGATGGAAAGATCATCGTATGTCCGGCTGGGAGTAATATCGGCAGTTACCAAAACCTGGTTGAAGTGCAGGTAGAAAGCGGATCAGAAAAGCCGATCTCCACTCATAGGTTTGTTGAAGTTGGACAGGTCGCCTGGCTGCCAAACGGTACTGGCCTGTTGATGACAGCCGCTGATCGACGCCCAAACCCAAGCCAGATCTACTACCTCTCGTATCCAGGCGGCGAGCTGCGGAAAGTCACCAATGACTTGAACAACTACTATGGCGTAAGCTTGACGGCAGACCTGAATACCCTGGTAGCTGTGCAACATGATGTGCTCTCCCGCATCTGGATCGCTCCGAGTGAAGATACCAGCCGAGCTAAGCAGATCACGTCCGGCAAGGTTGATGGAGGGGATGGTATCTGCTGGACTCCCGATGACCGGATAGTCTACCAATCAACTGCGGGCGGGAGTTACGAACTTTGGATTATGGACGCGGATGGAAGCAATCAAAAGCAACTGACGGGTCGAACCGGGGTTGAAGGTGCGGCTTCGAATGTTGCAAGGGGCTCTCCTTCGGTCTCACCCGACGGGCGCTACATCGTTTTCCGCGGTAACAGCACGGGTAGTTTTGATATCTGGCGCATGGACAGCAACGGTGACAATCTCAAACAATTGACGACTGACGGCGCCGCATTCAGCCCGGCGTGTTCACCCGACGGTCAATGGGTGGTTTACACATCGAATAGTTCTGGAAAGGATACCTTACTTAGAGTAGGCATCAATGGGGGCGAGCCTTTGCAGCTCACAGATAAGCCGTCACCTCACCCGGCCATCTCCCCTGATGGGAAGTTGATAGCGTGCTATTACGGCGACGAGCGGTCGAATTCGCCGTGGAAGATCGCGCTCATACCATTTGAAGGAGGGCAGCCGGCGAAACTGTTAGACGTCCCGCCAACCGTAAATTTAGACACGCCTATTAAGTGGACACCTGATGGGCGTGCGGTAGTATACGGTGACAGCCGCAACGGCATTTCAAATATTTGGAGCCAGCCCGTCGATGGTGGCCCGCCGAAACAGTTGACCAACTTCAATACTGATGGGATCTTGCACTTCGATTGGTCCCGTGATGGAAAGCAACTTGCCTGCTCGCGAGGCAATGAGATTTCTGACATCATCCTGATGGGTAACTCTAAATAAGAGTCACTAGTTCCCTTTAACAACGCATCATAGCAACCTCAACAAGACTCTGCCGCCTCCCGAGACGCTACCGATTTCAATGTTACAGTTCACTAGTCCCCTTTCAATTCCACACCTCCAAACGAAGAAACAATTGAACCAAACTCCTGCCTGTAGTAATCTGCACTTCGAATACTATCCCACATCTGCCCCTTCCTTTAAGCCTCCAATAAGCAGATAGAGTACAAGCCATTTCTAGTCACACTGTACAAGCGATCAGATCGGGCTCAGCTCCGGACGCGGTGAAGCTGGCCGCGGCCAGAGGTCTACTTCCGCTAACGAATGAGGCACTGCTCGAATCGTTGGTTGTGCTGAGTGCCGACGAAAACGAGGCCGTGCGCGCGGCGACCTCGGCGACCCTTGGCTCGCTCGATCCCGCAACGTTCTCTCATCTCGCCGCTCACGACGAGACTCCCGCGGAGGTGCTGGGTTTCCTTTGCTTGTGGCCGCGCGCGCCTCGCGAACTGGTCGAAGCCTTAATCTTCAATCCGTCCACACCCGATGCGGCGCTCGCCCAACTCGCGGCGCGCAGCCCCGACTCAAAGATCATCGAGGCTATATCGCTTAAGCAGCAAAGCCTTATTCGATCGCCCGAGATCATCGACGCGATCCTGACCAATCCCGCTCATACGTTTGAGGCAGCGCGACGCGCCCGCGAAGTGCAGGAAGAGTTCTTTCAAAAGCAGTTCGGCGTGCGGATGATCGCCGATGAGCAGCGCGTGCGCGCCGACGTGGCGCGCGAGGCCGCGCGTGAGGCACGCGATACAGTCTCAGTCGGCGGCATTGACGACTTGATACGGCTCGGCCTCATTGAAGAAGGAATTGATGACTGGCTGGTCACCGAGTATGAGCAAAGCTTTGGTCCCTTCGCTGCGTCGGCCCCGGGCCCAGATGAACAGTTGGACATCGAGCGAGCAGTAGGCGAGGTTGCCGCTGAAACGTTCGACTTGACCGTCGATAGGATACCGGTCTTTCAGCGGGTCGCTTTGATGAGCACGAAGGACAGGGTGATGCTCGCGATAAAAGGAACGCGCGAGGCTCGAATGATTCTGGTCCGCGATCCGAACCGCATAGTAGCGGGGGCGGTGTTGCGCAACCCGCGGTTGACTGACGCAGAGGTGGAAAACATTGCTTCGGTGAAGACCGTGCCGGAAGACGTGCTGCGGCAGATTGGCCAGAATCGCGCGTGGACCCGTTCCTATGTTGTCATACACAACCTTGTGCGAAATTCGCGGACTCCCATCCCAACCAGCCTTGCCTTTATCAATCGAATTCAAACGCGCGATCTACGCGTGCTTTCCCAGAACAAGAACATCCCCGATGTTATCCGGCAGACCTCGTACCGCCTTTACTTGAAACGCAGCAGCGGTTGATCAAAGGCTTTGGTTATACACCCGGCGGCCAAACTGGCGAACGGCGCCGCGTTGAGGACGAAGGGACAAGCCTCAGACGTTTGCTAGTGACTTGTAACAGGCCGTTTTGCTAGCGATCAGCTGGGTACCAAATCGGTGCGAATACGTCAAAGCCCGTGTCATCCGTGGTCTATGAGTTCGTAAGGATTGCATTGCCGACGCCGCATAGACCACGGATGACACTGCATTCGGCCGATTCGCGCGGATACCCCTCAGTCTTCACTCACTAGGCGAGGATGACTACTGAAATCGCGAGACGATGAAGAAGCCCCCACCAATCGCGATGGCGTCTTCCAACAGCGCCACCACGAAACCCGGCACCTTGAGAGTCTTGACCAGACGCGTTCGCGCCTCATAGCCGGCGAAGGCGCCGATTACTCCACCCAAACCACCCAGCACTGCTCCGAACAAAACGGATTGATGAGCGGCCGTGCAGAGGGCGGCGCCCGACAGACCACCGAGTACGAGCCGAGCGATCAGGCCGAGTGGCGCCTTTCGGCTTGGTGTCTGCGGGAGCTTGTCCACGACCAGTTCGACAATCGCCGCCGCGGCTAAGATGTATGCGGCCGCTGTCGAGCCTAAGAAGGCCAGGTTGGATTGTTGAAGGTCGAGCCACTTCCAGTGAGCAGCCCAACTGACCACCGCCGGCGCAGTCATCGAACGCAGGCCGGCTATTACGCCGATAGCAAACGCGAGGGCGAGAACTGAAGTTGTACTCATGGTCTGTCCGGTTTGGTCAACGTACCCTGGGAGCGCAGGCATTCCTGCCTGCCTCTTTTCGGTGAACGGCTATTTATCTTTCCAGCGCAACGCTAAGCAGGCAGGGATGCCTGCGCTCCCAGGGCGCTGGCAGCATTCAACAGCCCCATTGACGAGGGATCTAACTCAAGTCTTGTCGCTTCGATCAGATCGTTCAGTTGCTCGAGGCTAGTGGCGCTAGCTATTGGCGCCGTTATGCTCGGGCGTGCGATCAACCACGCCAGTGAAACTCTCGCGGGCGTTGAATTGAGTTGGCCAGCTACTTGATCCAGCGCCTCGAGAATCCGAAACCCGCGCTCGTTCAGATACTGCTTCACTCCCCGGCCTCGGGGGCTCTTTGATAGATCTTCTTCCGACCGGTACTTACCCGTGAGAAACCCGCGCGCCAGCGAGAAGTAACTGATCACGCCCAATCCCTTTTCCAGGCACAACGGTTCAAGATTGACTTCATAGTCTTCACGATCATAGAGATTGTATAACGGCTGCAGGCTTTGGTAGCTGGGGAAACGATGCTGCTCGCTTACCTGCAATGCATGGCAGAGCCGCTCCGCCGTGTAGTTGGAAGCGCCAATCGCCCTGACTTTCCCTTGCTCGATCAATTGCGCGTGAGCTTCCAGAGTTTCTTCCAAAGGCGTTTCAGCGTCGTCGGTGTGTGATTGATAGAGATCGATGTAGTCTGTTTGCAAGCGCTCGAGTGAACTCTCAACCGAACGGAGTATGTAGGTCCGCGAGAGTCCCTTCTTATCGGGACTCATCTCCATACCGACCTTGGTGGCGATGACTATGCTTTGGCGGCGGCCAGTTCGCTTCAGCCATTTGCCGATGATTGTCTCGGATTCGCCGCCGTAGTGTCCGGGAACCCATACCGAATACACATCGGCCGTATCAATAAGATTCAATCCGGCCGCGGCGAAAGCATCAAGCAGTCTGAATGACGCCGGCTCATCCGCGGTCCATCCGAAGACGTTACCGCCGAGAGCCAGTGGAGAAATCTCCAACCCGGAGCGTCCTAGTTTACGTTTATTCATTTCTTTTTCTCGAGCACGCGGTCGTCCAATCATATGCCGATCGCAATATCATACCAAGCGAATTCCGAACTGGGCTGTGCGCCTTACGCGGTCGCGGTCTGACAATTGCACGGGCACTAATGAACCCACCTCCGACGCATTCATGCCACGAGGGGGTTGAGTGGTGCATGAGGGCAATCAGTTCCGACGAAGTTCAGTTTGTGAACTGAGTCGTCTATGCGACGCTATGGATTCAGATCAATCACGCTTGAGGGAGCCAACCCCGGATTTGGATCACAATCCGGACGTTGATCATCAGCCGCCTCCATCCGACCTTCCACCAGACATTGATAAGGGCAGGCCGGTAAGAATACCTCCCGATCCGCCAGGGTTTCCGGAGGAGAATCAGCCGGACCCGCCACCTGAAGGCGATCCTCCAGGAAACGAGCCTACCCGGCTGTTCGACGCAACCTACCAGGACCCTGCGTCCGACTGCTAAACGCTTCGCGTAGCGCCGCATTCAACTAATAAGCTCAATTGCTAAAAGCGATTCGATGATCGTCAATCGATGCACACGTACCGTCAAACTGCCTAGAATTTCGTACGAGGTGTAGGAAACCAAGACACGGAAGTGCCACCGGGAGCGGCATCCGTATTGCACTTACCTCAAGCGACGAGGGCGTCCATTTAGTTGCGTATGCAGCGGAGGCTTGATTCAACCAGCGGGGTAGTCGCTAAGAAGGCACCCATTAAACACGGATCGAACCCAACCTGGAGCTATTTGGAGGTAAACCATGTACACACTAAGGCAGTTCATTTCAGCCGCTCTTCTGGTCGCGCTGACGATTACGACGATCGTTGGCGGCCTGAGCGTTTCGGCGCAACAGCGTTCGTTTAGCGTCAGCGAACAAGAAGTCGATCAGCTTCTCCGGCGCATCGAGATGCGATCGACACGGTTTCGTCAGGACGTCTTGCCGGCGCTTAATCAGACCCGAATCGACGGGACTAGGCAAGAAGACAGAATCACTGACCTCGTCCGAAACTTTGAAGCTGTGACCGCAACTCTGCGGGACCGTTTCAGACAAAGACGTGACGTGGCCGGCGATGTCCGCGAAGTATTAAACCAGGCCGCGCTCATCGATCGCTTCATGACGCGCATTCGCGTCGATGCAAACGCGGAACGGAGCTGGTCCGAGATTCGATCGGATCTCGAAGTGCTGGCACGCTACTACAACGTCACGTGGCGTTGGGACGCGGGGACGAGCGTTTCGGCGCAACAGCGTTCGTTTAGCGTCAGCGAACAAGAAGTCGATCAGCTTCTCAGGCGCATTGAGATGCGATCGACACGGTTTCGTCAGGACATCTTGGCGGCGCTTAATCAGACCTCGATCGACGGGACCAGGCAAGAAGACAGAATCAGTGACCTCGTCCGAAACTTTGAAGCTGCGACCGCAACTCTGCGGGACCGTTTCAGACAAAGACGTGACGTGGCCGGCGATGTTAGCGAAGTATTAAATCAGGCCGCGTTCATCGATCGCTTCATGGCGCGTAATCGTCTTGGGGCAAACGCGGAACGGACCTGGTCCGAGCTTCGTTCGGATCTCGAGGTGCTGACGCGCTACTACAACGTCACCTGGCGTTGGGACGCGGGGACCAGCGTTTCGGCGCAACAGCGTTCGTTTAGCGTCAGCGAACAACAAGTCGATCAGCTTCTCGGGCGCATTGAGACGCGATCGACACGGTTTCGTCAGGACATTTTGCCGGCGCTTAATCAGACCCCGATCGACGGGACCAGGCAAGAAGACAGAATCAGTGACCTCGTCCGAAACTTTGAAGCTGCGACCGCAACTCTGCGGGACCGTTTCAGACAAAGACGTGACGTGGCCGGCGATGTTAGCGAAGTATTAAACCAGGCCGCGTTCATCGATCGCTTCATGGCGCGCAATCGCCTTGAGGCAAACGCGGAACGGAGCTGGTCCGAGCTTCGTTCGGATCTCGAGGTGCTGGCGCGCTACTACAACGTCACCTGGCGTTGGGACGCGGGGACCGGGACGCCTGGACGCGTTGGGGGTAACGGACCGGGGCGGGGTCAGGCGGCACGCCTCCTAACAGGGACCTATCGCTTGGATCCTGCCCGAAGCGACAGGGTAGGGAGAGCAGCAAAGATTGCGACGCGCGGGGTTTCGCCTGCAGAGCAGCAACGTCTCCGCGAGATGCTCTCGCGGCGCCTGGAAGCGCCGGAGATGATCGCCATTCAACGCGAGGGTCGTAACGTTACGATCGCTTCGACCCGCGCGCCACAGGTTACCTTTGAGGCGGACGGACGCGACAGAGTGGAGCAGACGCCGCGGGGGCGCACCATTCGCGTCAATGCCAGACTCATCGGAGATCAACTGGTAGTCACGCAGACCGGCGACCGGGGTAACGATTTCACCGTAACTTTCGATGCGGTTGCCAACGGCCGCGAGCTTCGTGTCACCCGCCGTATGGAAGTTGAAAGTCTGACTGAGCCGGTATTGGTTACCAGTTCCTACAACAAAACTTCAGAGGTTGCTCAGTTGGATTTGTACAGAGAAACCTCTCCGGTTGTAGGAAGCGGTGTGGGAACGTCGGACAGCACACAGCTAGTCGCGATTCTCGACAACGCGCTGTCCACCAGACAGGCACGTGAGGGCGACCGCTTTACCATGACCGTTCGATCGCCGTCACAGTATGACGGCGCCGTAATCGAAGGCAATCTCGGCCGCGTTGGCCGCTCGGGTAGGGTTACGGGGCGACCCGAGCTCGCGATGAATTTCGAGCGAATTCGCATGCGAAACGGAGTGACCCGTCCATTCGACGGCTATATCGAGAGCGTCCGTACTCCGAACGGAGAGGACGTACGGGTTGATAACGAGGGGATCGTATCCGAACGTAATAGCCAGACCACGACTACGGTGGCGCGTACGGGCATCGGCGGCGCCCTCGGCGCAATCATCGGGGCAATCGCGGGTGGAGGCAAGGGCGCGGCTATCGGGGCGGCAGTTGGCGCAGGCACCGGAGCAGGCTCGGTCTACATTCAGGGCCGCGACGATCTCGAATTGATCAGGGGCACCGAGTTCACGATTCGCGCCAACGCGAATCGAGATCAGCCCGGCGATTAATCGCCTCGCCCAGTTCTTGTGGAGAGACCCGGTTTGTTGAACGGGAATGACTGAATGATCAGTGGTACAGACAAAAAAAGTGCGCGCATGCGGGTTGTCACTGTTTCGGTCCCGGCGGACAGTGACTACTTGCAGCCGGCATTGTCAGACGAACCCGCTCGAAACCTGTGCGGCTGTCGGCATCAGGATTGCTGACATAGAAGCGGGAGGAACGACGCTGACTGAGCCAATGATTCTTACAATTGTTGCCGGGGGTTGACTACGCTTCTAGGCGTTGGCTTCGGATGTCTGGTCCTCGAGCTGACCGTACGAGCAATGGCGCACAACTTAAGAGAGCCGCAGGCGGAGACTGCGCGAATGCACTACACGCTGGGTCGCCCGGGGGTTGTCAATACGCTGAGACCACGATGCGCGGTCCCGCGGCGTTAGTTGTTGTTCGACAGGTTGTGTTTCTTGATCATGCTGTAAAGCCGCGGCCGATAAACGCCGAGAAGGTTAGCCGCTGCTTGCTTGTTGCCGCCCGTGCGGTCAAGCGCGGCTCCGACTATTGCGCGTTCGACCTCGCCGAACACGTTGACCGGCTCGCCTCCGGACTTGGGGTCCGGCACCTTCTCGACGATTATTCTGCCGAGCTCCTCGAAGGAAAATTCCTTCGGGCCCACCGGCTGTTGTATGGGATCTACAGTGGTTGGTCCGGCTCTCGATGTAGAGACGCTTCCGCTTGTCGCGCCGGCCGCGGCCACTGCCGACACCGCTCTCACCGCCTGCCCGTAGGGCAAGGGTTCGAGTTCTATCGTACCGGTCTTGCATAGAAGCACCGCGCGTTCGATGGTGTGCTGAAGCTCGCGCACGTTGCCAGGCCACGAATACTCAAACAGCCGCTGATAAGACTCCTGTGACATTTTGCACACGGGGCGCTGATACTTCGCGGCCATTTCCTTTAGAAAGTGGTCGGCCATGTGCTGAATGTCCTCGACACGGTCGCGCAGCGGCGGCACGTGGATCTCGATCGTGTTGATCCGATAGTAAAGATCCTCGCGCAAACGTCCTTCGCGCATCGCCTCGTGCGGATTGCAATTGGTCGCCGATATGAGCCGGAAGTCGGCCTCCTGGGCCTTCTCGCTCCCCAACCGGTAATAAACTCGCTCCTGGAGGACTCGCAGCAACTTGGGCTGCAACTCAACGGGCATCTCGGCGATCTCGTCGAGCAAAAGACTTCCGCTATCGGCCCGGCTGATGAGCCCAGTCTTATCCATCGCCGCCCCGGTGAACGCCCCTTTGGTGTGCCCGAACAACTCCGACTCGATCAGCTCCTTGGGCAGAGCCGAGCAATTAATCTTGACGAAGGGCTTCTTGGCCCGGCTGCTCTTGTAGTGAATGGCGTTGGCGATCAGCTCCTTGCCGGTTCCCGATTCTCCAACGATCAAAATGTTGGCGTCACTTTCGGCGACGCTGTCGATCATCTCGTAGATGTCTTGCATTGCTTTGCTGCTGCCGATGATGTTGTAGTATGAGGCGCGGTTGGTCAGGCGGCCGCGCAGTTGTTTGATTTCTTCGGCTTGCTGCCGCCGTTCGATCGCCTTTTCGATCAACACCATCAGCTCTTCAAACTCTACGGGCTTCTCAACAAAGTAGAACGCGCCGGCCTTGGTCGCTTCGACTGCTTTTGATACCGAGCCATGCCCGGAAATCATGATGATCTCGGTTTCGGGCGAGATCTCCTTGAGCCGCTTGACGACTTCGATTCCACCCAGATCGGGAAGCTGCAGATCCGTGAGGACCACGGCGAAGTAACTGTCCTCGACCAGCTTCAGTCCTTGTTCGCCCGTTTCGGCGCGCCTCGTTTCATACCCTCGAGCCTGAAGATGAAACTCCGCGAGCTCGAGCATGTTCTGGTCATCGTCAATTATCAGGACTCTTGTCTTAGTCATTAGCAGTCACCTCGTAGCGTTTGGTTATCTTTGATCGTCGCCGCGTAAGAAACTAGTTGGAACCGATCCACGCTGGCTCCAAGATTGTTTTCCAACCCTCCCGGCGAACACTCATCGAGCTTTCATTACCCTGCCGGCGCGGCCCGTAAGGCTTGCGACGACGGTGGCGAGTTCTGCGGGTTCGACCGGCTTCGGCATATGCATCTGAAAGCCGGCCGATAGTGCGCGGATGCGATCGACGGAACGCCCATAAGCTGTCAGCGCCACCGCCGGAATGTGCCCGCCACGTTCTGCGGCAAGCTCTCTAACACGCCGGATCAGCTCATGCCCGTCTGCGTCCGGCATGCTGATATCGGACACAATCACATCGGGCTGCCTCCCGGTCTCGCCGGCTGCAAGCACATCCAAAGCTTCCTCGGCAGAAGCCACCGCGGTAACCCTCGCGCCGCATTGCTGAAGTAGCGTTGCGACCAGTTCGCGAGCATCAGCCTCATCATCCACAACCAGAACCCACACCCCCGAGAGGGAAGGGGCTTTCAACATCCCGGCCGCTCCGAACACCGGCGGCTCTCCGTCGTGCGATCGCGGGAGAACCGCGCGCAACGGCAGGTTGACGGTGAAGGTCGCCCCCTGCCCTTCACCGGGGCTCGTGGCGTTGACCGCGCCTCCATGCAGTTCCACTAGATAGCGCACGAGTGACAGACCAAGGCCAAGACCGGTGTTACGGCGGGTGCTCGAGCTGTCCGCTTGATGGAAGCGATCGAAGATGAACGGCAGATACTCTGGACTGATGCCCTTTCCTGTATCGCTTACGGTAATACGCACGTGAGGATCGGCCCGCTCGAGACGCATCTCGACGCGCCCTCCGTGGGGCGTGAACTTAATGGCATTCGACAGCAGGTTTGAGACGATCTGCTGCAACCGGTCCGCGTCGCCGGTGATCACTTCTCTAGAGGCGTTGAGGGAGAGCTGAACGTCGATCCCTTTGCCTTCGGCGGCCGGCCGTGAAAGTTCTACTGCATTCTCGATGACCGATGTGAGATCCACTGGTTTGATATCAAGCCGGAGTTTGCCGCTGACTATGCGAGCCGTGTCGAGCAAATCCTCAATTAATCTCGACTGAGTTCGGGCGCTGCGTTCGATGATTTCAATCGCATGAGTCATCGTGGCCTGGTCAACCGGCGTCGACCTCAGGATGTGGGCCCAACCGAGCATCGCGTTGAGCGGCGCGCGCAGCTCGTGCGAGACCATTGCGAGAAACTCGTCCTTGGCACGGCTGGCGGCCTCAGCTTGCTCGCGAGCATGCTGCTCCTGGCTCAATAGCCGCTCGCGTTCCGCTTCTGCCCGCTTCCGTTCAGTGATGTCGTTGGCCAGGACCAGCAAGGCGCGCCGCCCCTGGTATAACAGTTCGTGCCAGATGACCTCCGTCTCTACGATCGTCCCGTCCTTTTTCTTGTGCCGCCACTCCACGGCATTTGGGACAGCCTCAATCCTGGAGACATATTCTTCCATTGAGGCAACGTCTTCCGGAGGCCGGATGTCCCGGGTGGTCATCGTCAAAAACTCTTCTCGGGAATATCCGTAATGCTTGACCGCGGCTTGATTGACCTCCAGAAACTCGAGGGATTCCAAATCGCAGATCCAGGTCGGGTACGAACTGCTCTCGAACAAGAGCTGGTAGCGCTGTTCCGTCTCGCGTCGCGCCTCTTCCGCGTTTCGCATCCGCAGAAGTGCTTTGACGTTAGCGATCAACTCGGCGGGTTCCACTGGCTTGACTAGATAACCGTCGGCCCCGCTCTCTAAGCCATGAGCTCTGTCTTGATCGGTCACATATGAAGCTGAGATCTGAAGAATCGGTATCGAAGCAGTAGCGTGGTCCGCTTTCAGGCGGCGGCAGACCTCGTGCCCGCTGATGTCGGGAAGCTTCACGTCGAGAAGCACTAGCTGCGGCTTGACGTCCGCTACAACCTTCAGCGCCTCGCTTCCAGTCGCAGCCTCAAAGACGGCAAAGCCCTCGAGCCTGAGCAGCTCGGTCGTCGCCTCCCTGCTGCTTGCGTGATCCTCCACATTTACGATTTTGATCTGAGACATCATGGTTCTCGATCTGGCTCTCGCAGTGCGCGCTCGATTCTCAGTCCCTATGCGAGCACTTTATCAGTTTCATTTTGAAAGCGCACTCTCACGGAATGAAAGCGGCCCGGTGCTTCCAGGAAGCCGTCCGGTCACGCTCCCGAGCACGGTCAGCAATTCGGCAGGCTCTACCGGCTTGGGCGCGTGCATCTGAAAGCCCGCCGCGAGAGCTTTCATTCGGTCTTCGGCTCGCGCCTGCGCCGTCAGCGCCACAGCCGGCACAAACCCGCCGTTTCAGCGGCCAGCCTTCGCACCCGGAGCGCGCGGCTTCGCTCGATGGACGGGTGCAATTAGAAGTTGGACTTGTTTGGGGAAGACCACCTACTTCAAGTTGGGGGTTCGCCCTCCGGTTAGGAGGGCCATGTCCCAACTGAAGTTGGAGGTTTTCTTGATACGGACCTGAAGTCCCGCTGTTCATTGCACCCCCGATCGGACTCTGCCGACGCGCTCGTCTTGACAGCGTGCCCGGCCGTGACAAGAATCGAATCCAGTCTTCAGGACAAATCGAAATGAAATCAACGGCTGAAACCGACCTCGAATCGAGAATGAAAAACTCACGCGACGCGCTGGATTCTTGGGTTCGTGAGATCGTCGAGTGGCACTTCAATCCAGAGACCGGCTGTCCGTTCTGGCTGGAATACGCGAAGCAGCTTGATTGGGACCCGCGGCGCGAGATTCGCAGCTACGACGATCTCGCGAGGTTCGGCGGCTTCAAGGATGAATGGCTGCGCGGCGGTCCCGTTCGACGCTGGGTGCCGAAAGCGTATGCCGATCGACCCATCTACACTTTTGAGACAGGCGGAAGCACCGGCGTGCCCAAGTCGCGAATCAACATCGATGATTTTCGCATAGACTACGAAGCGTTCAGCGATACGCTTCCGGACCAATCGTTCCCCCAAGGCTCGGACTGGCTCATGCTCGGACCAACAGGACCGCGAAGACTCAGGCTGGCGGTCGAGCACCTCGCTCAGCACCGCGGCGGCATTTGCTTCATGGTGGATCTCGATCCTCGCTGGGTCATAAAGCTCATCAAGAGGGGTCAGGGTGAGATGGCCGACAAGTACAAACAGCACGTGATAGATCAGGGGCTCACGCTGTTGAAAGCTCACGACAACATTCGGTGTTTGTTCACGACGCCGAAGTTGCTTGAAGCGCTTTGCGATAAGGTCTCTTTGAAGCGCGTTGGCATCACCGGCGTGTTTTGCGGAGGGACCGAAATGACTCCGCAGTTCTACCGCTACGCCGTGGAAGAACTGCTGGATGGCGTTTACTTCGCGCCGACCTACGGGAACACACTGATGGGGCTGGCGGTTCATAAGCCGCGTGTTCCTGAAGACAACTACGCGGTTATCTATTATCCCCCCGCACCGCGCGCGATGATCGAAGTCGTTGACCCGGACGAGCCGGACAGAGTCGTCGAGTACGGGGAGACCGGCCGTGTACGGCTCACGACTCTGACGCGCGAGTTCTTCATGCCGAGATTTCTGGAACGAGACGAAGCTGAACGCGAGCCGCCGTGCGATCTGTACCCGTGGGATGGGGTTCGCAACGTCAGGCCGTTCTCGCGGTTCCAGACGAGCGTCGTTGAGGGAGTGTACTGAAATTGGCGATTGCCGATTGGCGATTTCGGAGTTGATCTGGATCGACCCCAATTCGTAATCGGCAATCGGCAATCGGCAATCATGAAGATCCTTTCCATCACAGCGGGCGCGGCGGGTATGTACTGCGGCAGTTGTCTCCGTGACAACGCGCTTGCCGCTGAGCTGTTGAAGCAAGGACACGACGTTCTGCTTGTCCCGATCTACACACCTACACTGACCGACGAAGAAAACGTCAGCATGCATCGAGTCTTCTTTGGCGGGATCAGCGTTTATCTCGAACAACACGTTCCAATATTCAGACACACGCCGAAGCTGCTCGACCGGCTGTGGGACTCCGAGGCCGCGCTGAAGATGGTTGCCCGGCGCTCGATAGCAGTCGATCCGCGCGCTCTTGCCGAGATGACGATCTCGATGTTGAAGGGCGAAGACGGGTATCAGCGCAAGGAACTCGACAAGCTGATCGACTGGCTCAAGTCCGAAGCGCGGCCTGAAGTAGTGAACCTGCCCAACTCGCTTTTGATCGCGCTGGCCCGGCCTATAAAACGAGAGTTGAATCTTCCGATCTTTTGCACGTTGCAAGGCGAGGACCTTTTCATCGACGGTCTCGGTGAACCTTATCGCAGCGAAGCTCTGGAATTGATCCGCTCGAACGTCGAGTTTGTGGACGGCTTTCTTGCGGTGAGCGATTTCTACGCCGGGGCTATGTGCCGCGACCTCGGCATTCCCGAAAGCAAGATGCACGTCGTGCCGCTGGGAATCAGTTTCGACGGATATGAAAAGAGAGAGCGCTCGGCGTCGGGCGAGTTCGTAGTCGGCTATTTCGCCAGGGTCGCGCCTGAGAAAGGGCTGCACGTTCTCTGCGACGCATATCGGCTGCTGAGACAACGAACACCCGAGCGGCGGATCAGACTCGAAGTCGCCGGTTACCTTGCGCCGGAGCACCACGATTACCTCGGAGGGATCGAGCGTCAGATGAACGACTGGGGACTTGGTATCGAGTTTCAGTATCGAGGCGTGCTCGATCGCGAAGCGAAGCTCGTGTTTCTGAAAGGACTCGACGCGCTCTCGGTGCCAGCGACTTATGACGAGCCAAAGGGCATGTCGCTGCTCGAGGCGATGGCCGCGGGTGTGCCGGTTGTTCAGCCGCGAAGAGGTTCCTTCACGGAGATCATCGAGCGAACCGGCGGCGGACTGCTGGTAGACGGCTCCGGCGCCGAGAGTCTCGCGTTGGGGCTGCTATCGTTGATTGAAAGCCCCTCGCTGACCGCGGAATTGAGTCAAAGGGCTTTTGCGGGGGTGCGAGAGCATTATGGAGTGTCGAACATGGCGCGTCGTGCGATCGAGGCATATGCCTCGGCGGCGAATCGCGCGCGAGACGCCGGTATCACGACGGCCGTCGAGCTTGCGCGCGGATGAAGGATCAGTCCACCATGCACCTGTCGTATGCTCAAATCCCTCGTCGCCATGTGGATCTTATGGACCTGAAAGAGGTGTTTCGCTTCGTTGCGCCGCGCGTGCGTGACGCGGCGATCAAGAGCGCCGCTCAGTTGAATGATCTTGGCATTCGCCATGCGTTGGCTGGGGGATTGGCGGTCGGCGCTCACGGCTACATTCGAGCCACTGTCGATGTGGATTTCCTGGTGGGAGAAGAGGCGTTTGAGCATCACGGTTCGGTCGTGGCCTTCAAAGCCGGCGTCCCAATCGAAGTGGATGGGGTGCGCATCGACTACCTGTCGCCCGTCTCGCTCGGTCCGCAACTGGAAGAAGTCCTTGACCATCCTCTTATGAATGAAGGCCTGGCGATCGTTCCGATTGAAGTGCTGATTTACATGAAGCTCGCTGCCAAACGGCGAAGAGACCTGGTGGATGTAATCGAGCTTGTGAAAGTTGGCGCGGATGTCAGTCGCGTGCGGGACTACCTGCGGCAATATGCGAGCGATCTGGTTCCATCGTTTGAAGAGTTGGTCAACGAGGCGCTCGGTGAATGATACATCCAGTCCCACACGAGAGTCCGTTCACCTAGAGGGGATCAGGGATTCCAAAGAAGGTCTCGTGACCTTCTTAGACTCCATCCGAGGATCAAGACCCAAGGAGTGAGACAACTGAATGAGTGTTGCTGCAACAGACTTATCTCTCAGAGCGGAGGAAGCAAAGATCCAACTCAATGCCCACGTGCGCGAGATCGTCCAGTGGCATTTCAACCCCGAGACCGGGTGTCCCTTCTGGCTCGATTTCGCATCGAAGCTCGGTTGGGATCCAAGACAAGAGATCAACTCCTTCGAGGATCTCAGGAAGTTTCCGCCTTTCGAAGACGAATGGTTGCGCGGAGGGCCCGTGCGGCGATGGCTGCCGAAGGGACTTTCTGGCAAGCCTCTCTTCACGTTCGAAACCGGAGGAACGACGGGCGTGCCTAAGAGCCGCCTCCAAATCGAAGACTTCCGCACCGATTATGAAATGTTCAGCGAGACGCTTCCGGACGAGTATTTTCCACGAGGCGCCAACTGGCTGATGCTCGGGCCTTCGGGTCCGCGAAGGCTGCGGCTAGCAGTAGAACATTTATGTCAATACCGAGGCGGGATCTGCTTCGGCGTAGATCTCGACCCACGCTGGGTGATCAAGCTGATCAAGTGGGGCGAGTCCGAAGCGCTCGACGAATATAAAGCCCACGTGATTGAGCAGGCGATAACGGTTCTCGGGGCCGGTCACGATATACGCTGCCTGTTCACGACTCCAAAGCTGCTCGAGTCGCTGGCCGAGGAACTCGAGAACCGCGGGACTAGCATTGCAAAGTCAGGGATCACGGGGATCTTTGCGGGCGGAACCGAATTCACTCCGCAGTACACGCGCTTCGCGATGGAAGAACTGCTTGGCCCGGGCGTGTACCTGACGCCGACCTACGGCAACACACTGATGGGGCTGGCTTGCTCGAAGCCGGTCACGCCGGAGGACGGCTATAAGATCGCCTACTACGCGCCGCAGCCTCGCGCAGTCATCGAAGTAGTCGAATTCAACGACCGCGATCTGGCCGTAGGCTACGGCGAAACCGGCCGGGTGCGATTGACTACTCTGACTCGTGAGACATTTATTCCGGGATTCTTAGAGAGAGACGAAGGCGAGCGCGAGAAGCCTTGTGAACAGTATCCGTGGGACGGCGTGAGCGGAGTTCGTCCCTTTCGCAAACTTGCGGGCCAGACAACAGTTGGAGTGTACTGAATTGCCGATTGCCGATTGGCGATTGGCGATTTTCGATTGAAGATTTGGCGTTCATCTTGTGAGGAACCGATGGCAGTCCTAAATATTCCAATCTTTAGATGGGGGCAGCCCTACACCAGTCTCGACACCGAAGACGTTGTCCATTTCATCAGCGGCGAAACTCTGGCGCGCGTCAGTCAGGCTAACACGGGATTGCTCGCCCGCGACATGCGACTTGCAGAGCGAGCCCGGCAGGTTCTCACCGAGATTCCAGTCTCGGACCTGATCGCCATTATGAAAAAGGCTGCGGATCTCTATCTCAACGGAACGCTTCCGATGGGCGACGGCGCGCAAACACCTGATGATTTCGCTCGCCAGCAGTCGGCGAGCACCGGCCTGCCTGAGCATATGTCCAAGGCCAACATGAGTAAGAATCACTTCGTGCTGTCGAATATGGACAAGATTCTGGACGCGCTCACGCGAGGATTGGATCTGAATATCCTGACTCGCGGCTATGGAATCGAGTCTCGTGGAGTGATGGTGAGCTATCAGGCGCAAGCGCCCGTGTTGGGGCTGGTGCTGCCGTCGAATTCGCCGGGCGTGCACACTCTCTGGCTGCCGGTGATACCGATGCAGATCGGGCTGCTGCTCAAGCCCGGCCCTCAAGAACCGTGGACTCCGTACCGAATGGCCGCAGCTTTTACCGAAGCAGGCGTGCCCAAAGAAGCGATTGCGATCTATCCGGGCGGCGGCGAGATGGGCGCGGAAGTCGTCAGGCGATCCAACCGCACGATGATATTCGGCGGCACGCCGACGGTTGAACGCTACCGCGGCGACACTCGCGTTCAAGTGCATGGACCGGGGTTCACGAAGATCCTGCTGGGCGACGACGTGGTGGACGACTGGGAGAAATACCTGGACGTGATGGTTGACAGTGTGTTTCTCAATAGCGGCCGCGGCTGCATCAACTGCTCGGGAGTTTGGGCCTCGCGTCACACGAAGGAAATCGCAGAGGCTCTCGCCGAACGAATAGGCCCGGTCGAGCCCAAGCCGCCCGAAGACCCCCAAGCGAGCCTCGCCGCGTTCACCGTTCCTGGCGCCGCGAAAGCGATCTGGAAGAGCATCGAGTCGGGCTTGCACGAGGCGGGCGTCGAACATGTGACGGCGAAGTTTGGCTCGCGGCTAGTCGAGAAGGAGCGCTGCGGATATCTGAGACCGGTGGTTATCCATTGCGACGCCCCGGATAGGACGCTGGCCAACACCGAGTTCATGTTCCCCTTTGTGAGCGTGGTCAGGTGTCCGCAAGACGAGATGCTCAAGCGGATCGGATCGACGCTGGTGGGCAGCGCGATCACTTATGATGAGAAGTTTCAAAGCCAACTGGTAAATGCGACTCACATTGACAGGTTGAACCTTGGTCCGGTGCCGACGATTCAACTCGATTGGCTCCAGCCGCACGAAGGAAACATCGTTGAGTTCCTCTTCCGCCCTCGGGCGTTTCAGTCAAGGCTTGAGAAGGTGGCGGTTTAAGAGATAGACGGCAGCACTCACGCGACATCGAGCAGCACCTTTGGGTTTCGTTCAGCAATGAGCAGCAATGTGCGAGCCGCACCCGAAGGCGCACGGCGGCCCTGCTCCCAGTCCTGCAAAGTTCGGATGGACACGCCAAGCAACGCAGCGAAGCGCTCCTGAGAAAGGCCGGTCTTCTCCCGAATGGTGGCGACGCTGGGAATGTTGACGACGCGTCCGTGCTGACCGCGTTTGATCTCTCGAAGTCCTTGCAGTATCTCGCGACCGATGTCTCGCTTGGCCTTAGCCATTTTCAATCTCCTCCCGAATCTTTCGTAACGCGTGCGCCGGAATGCTTTCGATTACGTTCTTCGGATACATGGTCAGCATCCAGATCACGCCGTCAGCCCGCTTCACGTAGTAGATGACTCGATACCCACCACGCTTGCCCCGACCCGGAGCTTGCCATCTGAGCTTCCTCACTCCGCCCGCGCCCGGAATCACCGGACCGCTTTCCGGGTTCGACGCGAGAAACAATTGAAGCTCGCTGTACTCGTCGTCGGTCAGATACTCCTGGACGAGCCGAGTGAAGAGCTTCGTTTCAATGAAGCTGAACACGTGACTAGTATACGGCTTTGCCGTACCCCGTCAAGCCTGATGTCCTCAGGCCAGAGCCCGAGGGAACTTCCTTGGACGCAAACGATTATGAGAGACTGGCTAGTCGCAGACCGTCATGGTCGGAGCGCTGATTCAGTTCGTGTCACCTTTTGATTTCGGGCACTTCAACAAATATGAGAGTTCTCCTCATTCTTCTTCTCTCAGTCCCAATCCTCGTCGAAGACTGGCCTGAGTTCAGGGGACCTACAGGTCAGGGCCTTTCCGATGAGCGTGGACTTCCTCTAACATGGAGTGAAACTAAGAACGTGAAGTGGAAGATTGCGATTCCCGGAAAGGGATGGTCTTCGCCGGCGATACTTGGAGATCGCATTTGGCTGACAACCGCCACAGAAGACGGAAGATCATTGCGCGCGATCTGTGTAGACCGCAACACCGGCGCGATCACTCAAAACGTCGAAGTGTTTCGCCTCAAGAACCTCGGACCGATGAGTCCGAAGAACAGCCTCGCGTCACCGACGCCGGTGCTCGAAGGCGATCGCGTGTATCTGCACTTCGGCGCTCACGGGACTGCTTGTATCACTCAAGCTGGTGAGATCGTTTGGAAAACGCGGCTCGAATACGATAACGGACAGCATGGTCCGGGCGGCTCTCCAGTGCTTTATGACAATCTGCTGATCGTTAGCTGCGATGGCCTGGAGGTCCAGTATGTCGCAGCGCTCGACAAGCTGACCGGCAAAACCAAATGGAAGAAACTGCGCGAGGGCTATCAAGCCTACACCACCCCGCTCGTGGTGAGGCTTCCGGCAGGCGATCAAGTGATCAGCCCGGGCTCGTTTCGTGCGGTTGCTTATGAACCGCGCACCGGAAAAGAGATCTGGCAGGTGAAGTACGGCGACGGGTTCTCGAATGTCCCTCGGCCGGTGTATGGAAACGGATTGGTTTTCATCTGCACCGGATTTCAGGAACCGTCTCTACTGGCGGTTCGGGTGGACGGCCGCGGCGACGTAACCAAGAAGCAGATCGCGTGGACTCTCAAGCGAGGCGCGCCGCTGACGCCGTCTCCGCTTCTGGTTGGCGAGGAGCTATACGTGATCACTGACAACGGCATCGCAACTTGTCTGGATGCGGCTACTGGAAAAGAGCATTGGAAGGCGCGCGTAGGCGGCAATCATTCGGCTTCTCCGATTTACGCCGACGGACGGATCTACTTTCTCAGCGAAGAGGGCGAGTCGGTAGTGATAGCGCCCGGGAAGGAATTCAAAGTACTCGCGAAGAACGAACTGGATGGGGAAACGCTGGCGTCGATGGCTGTGTCGGCGGGCTCGATCTTCGTTCGAAGCCGCACGCATCTCTACCGGCTGTGCAATTAGAGCGCGTATGCCGACATGATAAGACCAGGACCGTATCGGTTTTGTTTCTACAGCCATGAGGCCAACGAGCCGCCAAATATTCATGTAGATCTGTGATTCTGGCTCGGCAAAGCTTTGGGTGAGTCCCCTGGGCCTGGCTCGCAACTTGGATTTAACGCGCGCGAACTCCGTAAGCTACAATCTCTGGTGATTGAACACCGGATAGAATTTCTGAGGGCGTGGAATGGGTATTTTGGCGTTAGCCGAGATCAAATCGTCTCGGCGTGCCATTAATAGAGATGATTTGCGGAACGCAGGCGATGAACGGGTTATGCAGAACAATGTCTTTCGAATAGCGCTTTGCGTCGTAGTCGCTGGCTTCGTGTTCGGCAGCGCTGGTCATCTCCCTCGGTGCCGAGCACAGAGGCTCGACGAACCCCGTGTCGCATCTACAAATGTTCCTGCGTATCCTCCACTCGCGCGGGCTGCCTGTGTACAAGGGCGGGTGGCAGTTGTAGTGACCCTTGATCAAGATGGTAAGGTAACCAACGTCGAAACTCTGTTTGGGCATCCGCTCCTACGCCAGTTGTCTGAAGCGGCTGCACGCCTGTGGACGTTCGAACCCGTGCGGGACGGAGGTGTTCAGCGTCGACAAGTGATCAAGTTCGTTTTTCGGATTCTTCCTTTTGAGACACCGCCGAAAAAGGTCCGCGCGGTTTTTCTAACGCCAACTGACGTCGAGGTGCGCTCTTATCCTTTCGAACCAAGTTGCGATGATTGCTCGCCGAGGCGGCAGAAGGAGCTGCGAAAGGGCGGTTGTCCAGAGAGCCGGTAGCGCAAGGTTTTGAGCCTGATGGGTGAGCGTACGGAAAGCCTGCTGCCTTTGACTAACCAGGGATTGTTTTGCTTCAAGTCATCAACCTAAAAAAAAACTACCCAACACCCCGAGGGCCGCTCCCGGTGCTATGTGGAATCTCGTTCCATCTCTCACGCGGGGATGCGGTCGCGATCATGGGTCCGTCGGGCAGCGGCAAGAGCACTCTGCTGCACATACTCGGCGCGCTGGATACTCCCAGCTCGGGCAGCGTCACTCTCGACGGCGCCAATCCCTTCGAGCTTGATGAGAAAGCGCTCGCGGCTTTTAGGAACGAGAAGGTAGGCTTTGTCTTTCAGGATCATTGTCTGCTGCCGCAGTGTTCGGTGCTGGAGAATGTCCTCACTCCGACTCTTGTTTCGCGATCGAACACCGACCGCACCGAACGCGCACGAATGCTGCTGGATCAAGTGGGTCTTAATGAGCGGCTCGATCATCGCCCAGCCGAGTTGTCGGGTGGGGAGAAGCAGCGCGTAGCTCTGGCGCGAGCGCTCATCAATGAGCCCGTGTTGCTGTTGTGTGATGAGCCCACTGGCAACCTGGATTTTCAGTCCGCCGAGACAGTAGCGTCCCTGCTCTTGGAACTGCACGCGCGGCAGAAGACTATTCTCGTCGTGGTCACTCACAGCGCGGAGCTCGCCGCGAGGTTTCCCATTCGTTACGAAATGGCCGGGCAGACTATCAGGCAAGCGTGATGCGACTCTCCACTCTCCTCTCTCGAAATCTCATCTACTTCTGGCGCAGCAATCTCGCCGTCGTGCTAGGAGTCGCAACCGCGGTGGCCGTCCTGTCCGGGGCTTTGCTGGTAGGCGACTCGGTGCGCGGCAGCCTGCGCGACCTGTTCGTACAAAGACTCGGCAACACCGGCGAGGTCATCGGAGCGACGAGTTTTTTCAGAGAGAAGCTTGCTGACGAGATCCAAGCTGATTCCAGATTCGCCGGAGCCTTCAGCGGCGCGTGTCCGCTGATCGTGCTGAACGGTCTGGTGATCGACGAGAGGAGCGGCCGGCGCGCTTCAAGGGTTCAGGTCTATGGCGTGGACGATCGCTTCTGGAAGTTTCACGAACGCGACAGCAACGTGACGCCGCTGACCGAGCGCGAAGTCTTGCTGAGCCCGGACCTGGCGAGCGAGCTGGGCAGCGAACCCGGACAGACTGTTCTTCTGCGAATAGAGAAACCCTCAGCCATTCCCGCCGGATCGCTGCACGGCAAGAAGGACGACCTTGGCCGCACGATTCGGCTGACGGCTCGCGAGGCGCTTGCTGCGTCCAATCTGGGTGAGTTCTCACTTCGGCCAAGCCAGGGCCCGGTGCGAGCAGTCTTCGTGCCGCTCGCGCGATTGCAGAAAGACCTCGAGCAACCCGGCAAGGTCAACATAATTCTGCTTGACGAGAAGCCGTCAGGAACCGGTGACCAGGAAACCGCCAGGCCTTCGCTGATGGCAGAGGTATTAAAGGAAACCTTCATTCTTGAAGACCTTGGGATAAAGCTGCGGGTGCTCGACGAGCAACGCGGCATCGCGCTCGAAAGCGACAGCGCTATTATCAGCGATACGCTTTATTCAAGCGCGCAAGACGCGGCCGCGCGGGCGGGAATGCGGGTGTCGCCAATCCTCAGCTATCTCGCAAACTCTCTCCGCATAGGCGATCGAGAAGTTCCTTATTCGCTGATGACCGCGATCGACAGCGAGAGTCTTGAAGCATTGAAGCGCGCGGAGGCGCGAAGCCATGAGCCTCTAGACCCCCTTGCGGATACTCAGAAAACGATACCGCCGATTCTTTTGAATTCGTGGGCGGCAAACGATCTCGATGCGCGGCTGGGCGACGTGGTGACGCTTGAATACTACCTCTGGAAAGATGACGGCCAGCTCTCGACTCACACTGCTCCGTTCATGCTCGCGGGCGTTGTGCCTCTGACGGGTCAAGCCGCGGATCGCGATTATGTTCCGGATTATCCCGGGATCACCGCGACCCAAAACATTGGCGACTGGGACCCGCCTTTCCCCGTGGATCTCAAGCGCGTGCGGCCGCGCGACGAAGACTACTGGCACAAATACCGCACAACTCCCAAGGCGTTCATCCCGTTGGAAGCAGGTCAGCAGCTATGGCAGTCGCGCTACGGAAAGCTGACGTCGCTGCGAATGATCACGTCTCCGGGCGCGGACCCGCAATCGCATCTTGACTCCCTCAAGCAAAGTCTGCACGCTGCGCTTGATCCAACCGAGAACGGTTTTTCGATCAGCCCGGTGAGGCTCGAGGGTTTGCAAGCGTCGCGGGGGGCAACGGACTTTGGAGAGTACTTCGTCTACTTCAGCTTCTTTTTAGTCGCCGGCGCGCTGCTGCTTGCGAGTCTGTTCTTCAAGCTTGGCATCGAGCAACGACTGCGCGAGATCGGAACGCTTCGAGCGGTCGGCTTCCCGGCGGCCGTAGTGCGTTCGCTTTTTCTTCGCGAAGGATTGGTGCTCGCAACAGCGGGAAGCATTCTTGGGGTCATCGGCGCAGTTGGCTACGGCGAACTGATGATCTACGGTTTGCGCACCTGGTGGGTAGGCGCCGTTGGCACGACTAGGCTGAGCCTGCACATTTCTGCGTTGTCGCTGCTGCTGGGCGGCGCCGGCGGAATCGTCATTGCGTTGTCGTGCGTAGTGTGGACTCTGAGAACGCTTCAGCGTTCATCGCCGCGAAGTCTGCTCACCGGCAGCTTGGATGCGGCGACTCAACGCGAGCCGGCAGGCTCCGCGCGCGCGCGTGCGTTTCCTTCTGCGCAACTGCTCTCGATCGCCTTAGCCTTAGCGGGAGCGGTGTTGCTGATCGCGGCCTCGCTGGACCGGATCGGAAAGACGGCGGGATTCTTCGGCGCGGGAACCGCGCTACTCGCCGCGATGTTGTGCTTCGAGTATGGCTGGCTGCGGCGGAGGGTCAGGAACCCGATCAAGGGCAACGGCTGGTGGCCGGTTTCAAGGCTCGGCTTCAGAAACGCAACCTACCGTCCGGGCCGTAGCATTCTTTGCATTGCGCTGATCGCATCGGCGGCGTTCATCATCGTCGCGGTGGATGCCTTCAAGCGCGATAACCGAGACGCGGCGCTGGACAGGAAGTCGGGCAATGGAGGGTTCCCGCTACTGGCCGAGTCGCTGCTGCCTCTCTATCACGACCCGAACACACCCGGCGGCAGAGAGGCGTTGAACATCGCAGCTCAGAAAGGATTCGAACCCCAGAACGTGAGCTTCACCCGTTTCAGAGTTCGGCCCGGCGACGACACGAGCTGCCTGAACCTCTATCAGCCGCGCAACCCAAGGATCGTTGCGCCCGGCGACGACTTTGTTCAAAGCGGCCGCTTCTCGTTTCAGGAATCGTCGGCCGAGACGAAAGAAGAAAAGGAAAATCCGTGGTTGCTGCTGAATCGCGAGCTGCCCGATGGCGCGATCCCGATCATCGCCGATGCCAACTCGATGACTTACGTGCTTCATCGCAAACTCGGAGAAGAGATAGTCGTGAGCCGGGCGAATGGCGAGCCGGCGCGGCTGCGATTGGTGGCGGCGCTGGCCGACAGCATATTCCAGGGAGAGCTGTTGATGTCGGAGGCGAACTTCCTGCGGTTGTTTCCGGATCGCGGCGGCTACCGCTTTTTTCTGCTGGATGTGGCTCCCGAAGCCTCTTCCGTGGCAGCCGGCGTTTTGGAGGAGCAGTTGGCGGATTTTGGTTTCGACGCAATGCCGACTTCGGAACGGCTTGCGAGTTTTCATCGAGTAGAGAACACGTACCTGTCGACGTTTCAGACGTTGGGCGGGCTTGGGCTGGTGCTGGGAACATTGGGGCTTGCAACCGTGTTGCTTAGAAACGTGCTGGAGAGAAGACGCGAACTTGCGCTGCTCAAGGCGATCGGTTACAACTCGGGACACTTCGCGCTGATGGTGATCACCGAGAACGCGTTTCTTGTTAGCTGCGGTCTGGTGACGGGATCGCTAAGCGCGCTGGTCGCCATCGGACCGGCTTTCGTTTCAAGAGGCGGTCACCTTCCCGCTCTTTCGATGTGGTTGTTGCTGAGCGTGTTCGTAACCGGACTGTTTGCGTCGCTGGTGGCCACGATAGCCGCGCTGCGGACGCCGTTGCTCCCCGCGCTGCGCTCGGAGTAGATTGAGACCTCGTATGGCCAATACAATGCTCTCGAAAATCGCATTGCGGCTTTGCGTCGCCGCCGCACTCGCTGGTCAGGTTTGTTTTGCACAAGACTGGCCTCAATGGCGCGGCCCTAATCGCGACGGACTGGTCGCTTCCTTCACCGCTCCGCGAGTCTGGCCCGACAAGCTGAAGACAATCTGGAAAGTGCAGGCCGGGATCGGGCACGCATCGCCCGTCGTTGTTGGACGCCGAGTCTATCTGCACTCGCGGCAGGACGAGAACGAAGTCGCCTCGTGTTTTGATCTCGACACGGGAAAGCTGATATGGCACGACAGCTATCCTACTCCTTACATGATGAACCCGGCCGCGTTTGCTCACGGTAAGGGTCCTAAATCAACTCCGGTTGTTTACAACAACAGGCTGTACACCTTTGGCATCAGCGGCATTCTCTCCTGTTACGACGCTGCTACCGGAAAGCTGAGCTGGCGCAAGGAGTTTTCCAAACAGTTCAAAGCGACCTCGCCTCTCTTTGGCGCGGCGGCTTCGCCTGTTGTGCACAACGGTCTGGTGATTGTGCACGTTGGCGGCCACGATGCGGGCGCGCTCACAGCTTTTGATTCCCAGACGGGAGACGTGAAGTGGAGCTGGACGGGAGACGGGCCCGGCTATGCGTCGCCGATAGTTTTCCAGAGTAGTGGGACAAGTCAGATCGTCACGCAAACGCAGAAGTCGATTGCCGGGTTTTCAGCCGAAAGCGGTGAGCTGCTCTGGCGCATTCCGTTCGAGACCGAATACGTTCAGAACATCGTGACCCCGGTTGTCTACAAGCAGACGCTGATCTTCTCAGGTTTGGACAAGGGAACGATGGCAGTCAGAGTGATCAAGCGCGGAGATAAATGGGAGACCGAGCGAGTCTGGCAGAACCCTGAAGTATCGATGTACATGAACTCGCCGGTCGTGAGTGGAGATTATCTGTTCGGGCTTTCACACAAGCGCAAAGGTCAGTTCTTCTGTCTCGACGCGCGCACGGGAGAGACTAAGTGGATCAGCAACGGCCGCGAGGGAGACAACGCGGCGATCGTCGCGGCGGGGTCGTTTCTGTTTCTGCTGACCGAGGCATCGGACCTGCTGGTCGCAAAGAACGGTGCGACGCAATTCGAGGTTTTGAAAAAGTATCCGGTGGCAGAGAGTCCAACCTGGGCGCACCCGGTTGTTGTGGGCAAGGGAATCCTGATAAAAGACACGAAGACAATCGCGCTGTTGAGTTTCGACTGAAAGCTGAGACCGAATGACCTATTCTTCCCGTCACCTCTCCGATCAGCCAGAGACAGCAGTTCAAACCACCGATATTGCCGAGCGGCCGGCGGACTACAAAATCCCTCAGATAATCGGTGCGTCCGCCGTGGGCACGATGATCGAGTGGTATGACTTCTACATCTTCGGCAGCCTTGCGACCGTCATTTCGCCGCTCTTTTACCCTAAGGGCGACGACACCCTCGCGCTGATCGCATACCTTTCGACTTTCGCCGTGGGGTTTGTCGTGCGCCCGTTCGGCGCGCTGTTCTTCGGGCGGATAGGCGATCTGGTCGGCCGAAAGTATGCGTTTCTGGTGACGCTGTTGATCATGGGAGGCGCAACGGCGCTGATCGGCTTTCTTCCAACCTATGCGACGATCGGGATCGCAGCTCCGATCATTCTTCTGGTGATTCGGATTCTGCAAGGCTTGGCGCTGGGAGGCGAGTACGGCGGGGCTGCCGTGTATGTTGCCGAGCACGTGCCCGATGGAAAGCGAGGCTTCTACACGAGCTTTATTCAGATCACGGCAACGCTCGGGCTGTTCCTTTCGCTTGCTGTGATCCTCGCCGTCCAGAACGCGATGAGCAAAGAAGCCTTCGGGTCGTGGGGCTGGCGGCTTCCGTTCCTGATCTCGATCTTTCTGGTAGCGATCTCACTGTACATTCGGCTGCGGATGAAGGAGTCGCCGATCTTCCAGCACATCAAGGGCGCCGGGATGACGTCGGCCCGGCCGTTAAAAGAGGCGTTCACCAATTGGGCGAATCTGAAGCTGGTGTTGATCTCTCTGTTTGGCGCGACGGCGGGACAAGGCGTGGTGTGGTACACCGGGCAGTTCTATGCGCTGTTCTACCTTCAGACGGTCCTCAGAGTGAACGGCACGTCGGCCAATTACATTATCGCCGCCGCGTTGTTGCTTGGGATGCCGTTATTCGTTCTGTTCGGCGCGCTGTCGGACCGTTTCGGCCGCAAGAAGATAATGATGATCGGGTGTCTGCTGGCCGCCGTCTCGTACATTCCGATCTATAAGGCGATGCAACAGGCGGCCGGCTCGAACGTGGTGACCGCCGCGTCGCAGAAGAACCCGGTAACCGGCGCGATCACTCTCGTGCCGCAAACCGTCGTTGATGGGGTGCTGCAACCTGCAAACGAGGTTCTGCCGTGGACGAACTTTGCCGGGCTCATGACCAATCCCATCGCCTGGAAGCTGATTCTGCTGGTGTTCATCCAGGTCATTTTTGTCACCATGGTTTACGGCCCGATCGCCGCGTACCTTGTCGAGGCGTTCCCGGCCAGGATCCGATACACCGCGTTGTCGCTCCCGTACCACATAGGCAACGGGATCTTCGGCGGATTGTTGCCGCTGATTGGACTGGCCGTGGTTGCGCAGACTGGCAACATCTACGCCGGGTTGTATTATCCGATTGTGATCGCGGGCATCACGTTCATCGTTGGGTCGCTTCTGTTGAAGGAGACCCACAGCGTGCTGATCTGGAAGGAGCTTGAGACGGAGCGGCCCGGCGAGCTGCAGAGCGATATCGACGGCCCGGTTTGAGGAGGCCTCGATTTGCGGCTCGCCAACCGAAACATGGCCCGGGCAAGAACGAGTGCTCAAGGCGGCGACCGCCGAGATGGCGTAAAGCATCTCGATCGAGGCCAGCGAGGGCTCGGCTTGCGGTTAGAATTGCTGTTTGGCCGCTGTTATACTAGGCGAATGAAGAAGGAGACTTCACCTGAGACAGAAGACGAATTGCGGCCCGAATACGATCGGAGTGAAAACGTGGTCCGAAAGCTTTTTCCTTTCTTGATCCTCGCGACCTTAGCTGCCGGTTCGGTGTACGCTGATAACTGGCCGCAGTGGCGCGGTCCGTTTCTAAACGGCGTCAGCGCCGAAAAGAACCTGCCTTTCAAGTGGAGTGCCGAGGAGAACGTCACCTGGAAGCTCACCTTGCCGAGCTGGACCGGCGCGACCCCCATCATCTGGGGCGAGCGCATCTTTCTGAACGTCGCCGATGGAAACGACCTGTTCCTTTGGTGCGTGGACCGAACGAAAGGCGAGCCCCTCTGGAAGAAGCTTCTTGGGAGCGGCAACACCAAGATGCGCAAACAGAACATGTCGTCGCCTTCGCCGGTCACCGACGGCAAGAGCGTTTGGGTGATGACCGGGACCGGCATCCTCAAGGCATTCGACTTCAGCGGCGTCGAGCTGTGGGCGCGCGATGTACAGAAAGACTATGGGCGCTTCGGCTTGAATTGGGGATACGCATCGTCGCCGCTGCTCTATGAAGACGCGTTGTTTGTTCAAGTGCTTCACGGTATGAGGACCGACGATCCGTCTTACGTGATGCGGCTGGACAAGAAGACAGGCAAGACTCTTTGGAAGGTCGAGCGCCCGACAAATGCGATCAGCGAATCGCCTGACTCCTACACGACTCCCGCGCTTCTGAAGTACGGCAAAAACGTCGAGATTGTGATCACCGGCGGCGATTGCGTGACCGGTCACGATCCGGCAACGGGCAAGGAACTTTGGCGCGCGAACGGACTGAACCCCGACAACCATCCCAACTATCGAATCGTCGCGTCTCCGGTCGTGTTCGAAGGCGTCGTGTACGCGCCGACCAGAGTAAAGCCGCTGCTGGCTCTTAAAGCTGGCGGGCGCGGCGACGTGACCGAATCAAGCCGCCTCTGGGCGTTCGCCAACGGGCCCGATGTTCCGACCCCGGTGACCGACGGCAAGTATTTCTATGTTGTCGACGACCGGGGCATCATGTGGTGCCTCGACGCCAAGACAGGTCAGGCCATCTGGGGACCGCAGCGCATCAAGCCGGCGACGTACAGTTCATCGCCGGTGCTGGCCGACGACAAGCTTTACGTCACCAACGAAGAAGGGCTAACGACGGTGTTGAAGGCGGGCCCGAAGTTCGAGGTGCTGGCCGAGAACAACTTGAACGATTACACGCTCAGCTCGCCGGCTGTTTCGGACGGGCAGATCTTCATGCGAACCGCTCAGTATCTCTACTGTATCGGTAAGCGAGTATCGAAGTAGTTCAGGGTTCCGGGTTCCGAGTTCCGGGTTCAGAGTTCAACCTTCAGGCTGCATTAGCGGAATACCAGCAGCAAGCTAAAGCTTGAACTCTGAACCCTGAACTCTGAACTCGGAACCCTGAACCCGGAACCCTGAACTCTTTGGAGGAGCCTTATGATCAAGAAAGCGATGGCGGCAGTCTTTCTCATCGGCGTGCTGCTTACGGCAGCCATGGCGCAAGCCAACTGGCCGCAGTTTCGCGGACCCGGTTCGCTCGGCGTAGCCGAAGATCCAAACCTGCCTGACAAATGGAGCACCACCGAGAACGTCGCGTGGAAGACCGAGATCCCCGGCATGGGATGGAGCTCGCCCGCCGTCTGGGGCGATAACATCTTTCTGACCTCGGTGGTCAGCTCGGTTGAAGGCGAGAAACCGAAGAAGGGTCTATACTTCGGCGGCGAGCGAAAACCGCCAACCGACATCCACCGGTGGATGGTCTACTGCGTGGATTTCAAGACCGGCAAGATTCGCTGGCAGCAGGAAGTCAAGAACGGTCCGCCCGAGAACCCGCGACACTTGAAGAACAGCTATGCTTCGGAGACTCCGGTGACCGACGGCGAGCGTGTCTATGCTTACTTCGGAAACGTGGGTCTGTTCTGCTTCGACATGAGCGGCAAGCTGCTGTGGTCCAAGAAGTGGGGGCCGTTTGCGACGCGCTACGGCTGGGGAACCGCCGCATCGCCGGTGTTGTACAAGGACCGGCTGTACGTAGTCAACGACAACGACACCGCGTCGTTCATGATCGCGCTGAATGCGAAGACCGGCGAACAGATATGGCGAGTCGAAAGAGAGCAGGGAACCAACTGGGCTACGCCATACGTGTGGGAGAGCGGCTCACGGACCGAGATAATCACGCCGGGAACAAAGAAGACCAGGTCTTACGATTTGAACGGCAAGCCGCTGTGGGAGTTCAGCGGGATGTCTTCGATCTCGATACCGACGCCGTTTTCGCGGCACGGACTTGTTTACATCGCGTCCGGTTACGTGGGCGATCAGCTCCGGCCGGTGTATGCGATCAAGCCGGGCGCTTCGGGTGACATCTCGCTAAAGCCGGGAGAGCTGAGCAACAACTACATCGCGTGGTACCAGCCGCAAGCGGGGCCTTACAACCCGTCGCCGATCGTCTACGGCGACTACTACTACACGCTTTACGATCGCGGCTTTTTCACCTGTCACGATGCGAAGGATGGAGGCGAGGTCTATCCAAAAGTACGAATCGATCCTGGCGTAAACGCGTTCACGTCGTCGCCGTGGGCATACAACGGCAAGATATTTTGCTTGAGTGAAGACGGCGACACGTTTGTGATTCAGGCGGGCAAAGAGTACAAGCTTGTGGGCAAGAACTCTCTGGACGAGATGTGCATGGCGACGCCGGCAATCGTGCGGGGGAGCTTGGTCATCCGCACCGCGACGAAGCTTTATCGAATCACGAAGGGCGGCGCTTCGAAGGCTTAACAGTAAACCCCGAAGGGAGTGGCGGAATAAAGCCACGGGGGCTTTACTTCCGCCATCCCTTCGGGATTCACAGGGGTTGCCGAGTTTACGCCTCATTGCTTGGTAACGCGGTTCGAGAGATGCAGACCCAATGCAGCGATGGCGTGTGGCGTATTGCTGCGTTTGGTAGTATCCGTGAGGAGTATGTTTATGAAGAAACTTGGCGTCATTCTGGTGACAGCATTCTGCGCCCTTGCCGCGTACGCTCAGATTCAGAAAGAGCAACCGGCCATTTTCAACTTCACCCGCGTGAGCGATCAGTATTGCACGGGTGGCCAGCCGAAGCTCGAGGCTCTGGAAAAGCTGAAGTCGGAAGGCGTGAAGTCGATCATCAACCTCCGCACACCGGGCGAGCACCGCGCCGCCGATGAAGAAGCTAAGGCGAAAGAACTCGGACTCAAGTACTTCAACATCCCGGTTGTGTACAGGGACCCAAAGGATGAACAGGCCACCGAGTTCCTCAAGATAACCGACGATCCTGCAAACCGCCCGGTCTTTATTCACTGCACCGCGGCGATTCGAGTCGGCGCGTTCTGGATGATCCGTCGTGTGTTGCGTGACGGCTGGACGGTTGAGGCCGCGGAAGAAGAAGCCAGGAAGATCGGCCTCCGCGAAGCGCCCCACCTAACCGAGTTCGCGCGGAACTACATCGCGAAGTACGGGAAGAAGTGAGGGTAGTCCTACCTTGCCTGAAGGCGACAATCAAAAGCTGATCATAACTCACGCGGTGCTGACCGGCCTCACTCCCTTGATTCCAGTTCCGATTGTCGACGATCTGGTTAAGAGCTACTTCCAGCGACGGCTTGTACGCGAGCTGACACGCGTTTACGCGATCACCCTGACCGAGCAAGAGATGAAAACCCTCGCCGACGATCCGGGCAGCGGGTGTCTGGCTGGCTGCCTCGGCGGCGCGCTCCTGCTCCCGTTCAAGCTGATCTTTCGCAAGCTGTTCTTCTTCCTCGAATGGAAACGTGCCGCCGACACGGTGAGCCGCACCTTTCATCAAGGCTATCTCCTCGATTGTGCGTTGAACGAGGGCTGGTTCCGGGGTCAGCGCAACGCTTTTGAGCTTCGGGCGGCGATTGACGCGGTCTGCCGCGAAGTGGGAACGGGTCCGGTTGAACGCGCGGTGAGCTTGACGCTCAGTCAATCGAAGGCGACGCTCAAGTCGGCCGCGAGTCTCCTGAACCGAAGCTTGAAGAGCGTTTCGGGTAAGCCTGATGCCGAGCGAGTTGCTTCAGCGGCCGAAGCAGTGGAAGCCGAGGAGGAGCGCGAGATCGAGGGCGTGATCAACAAGCTACAGAAGTCGATTCAAAGCGTGCCCGAAGACTACTTCCTCAACCTGCGCGGGCGCCTGGCCGCGGGGCTCCACGTTGGCTGAAAACTACAATCTGTTCAGCGAACCTCGAAAGCGAGCGTTACCGTCGATGAACCGGGCCGCCTCCTGATCGCCTCGCGCTTGTCTACATCGAACGGCTTGCCTATGTTGTTTCCCGCCAGGTCTTCGATCGTCGTTTCGATCAGAAGCTTGTACCCGCCACGACGCCATGGATTGTCTGGGACAAAAGTCCAACGACGTTCCTGATCCTCCAGCACGGACTTCCCGTCGATTGAACCTCCAGAGTCGCTGGTTACCCGGATCGAGCGTGGAGTGACGGCGTTATCCATTGGCTCCGGGAAAATGACCGACAGCCGTTCGAGCGTGCCGGAAGGTGGAGGCTGAGTCCTCCAGCGCGCCGGATCCACAGGCTCGCGATCAGAAGGACCAGCCTTGAACGTTTTCTCAAAAGACTGTTTGAGCGGGACCCCGGCGCCGTCCTTCCACGCGCTGTCGATTGCCAGTGTGTAGCTCTTTCCGGCTTCCAGCACGGGTCCAATCTCTTCGAGCGGACGAACTCCTCGCTTGATCCTGCCGGGATCGATGATCAGGGTCAGCCGAGTCATTGCCGGGTCCCACAACTCCTCGTCGATCTCCAGGAAGGGAAGCTCGACTTCCTTGCCCGCGCTGTCGCGCAAGTGAACGTGATCGTAGATGCGGCCGCGGCTCATCGGCGACGAGAAGTGGACGTAGAACTTGAGAAGGTTTTCAGGCAACACGTCGGCGCTTGGATAAACGTGACTCACGACGGTGGTTGGTGACGAGCTTAGCGAGGGTGATTTGTAGACCGAAGTGACCGGATCGCCCGCATCACCGCTTAACGAAACGGGACGAAACACTGCGCGATATTCGGCCTCCGGTTCAACCGGGAACTGCGACTCGAACAGGAGCACATTTGACTCGACGCGGTAGGCGCCAAGCATCGGCGGCAAGTTCGGATCCGATGTCGAGCCCGGCCGCCCGGCGTAAACCGACAACAGGCGTTGCCATTCGGCGGGCGTCCACGTTGATCCTCGCAAGCGGTCGAGCGATACCGCACCGAGCCCGTGCACTTCGACGAGCAGCCTGTTTGAGCCTGTTTGATCGAGCGTCCAGCGGAGGGAAACCGGCGCCGCCGAGCTTGAAGGCTCGGGCGGCGCCGCGCGTTTGCAGGCTTGAAAAGTGAGCGACGCGCCGAAGGTGATCAATGCCGCAACAAAAATGGCCGGCAGCTCGCCTTGCCGTCGAGGCCCGTTCATAGCTGCTTTACGGCAACGGCAGCGATTCGAGAATCATCGAGCCGCCTTCGACGCGGCGGACGACGACTGCGTATTTGCCGTCTAGTCGATCAAGTTGCTCGACTCCGGTCCAGCCCGTGATCGTCTCGTAGCTCAGCCCCTTTTTGTCCGGCACCGGCGCTACGATGCCCTCGGCCTTGTCGATGTTATCCGTGCTGATCTTCATCACCCCGCGGCTGCTGTTGGCCATCAGCAGATAAGGCTTGCCGTCCTTCTCGTAGACGATCATATCGAGCGGGCGGTTCCGGTTGCCAAGCTCGGCTATGGTCTTGCCCTGAATCTTTGCGCCGGGCTTCAGCTCGCTGATCGGAAACTGCACAAGCGGCGTGCAGGTGTAAGCGGCAAGGAGATGCTGCTGGCCGCCGACTTTGAACGCCGCGAAAGTTCGCACCGGCGCTCGCGTTTCGAATCGCCCGTGATTGCCGTGATAGATCTCGACGCTGGTGGGCGTGGCCAGGGTCTTGAACGGGAATGGTACAGCGCGGAGAGTCGAAGCGAACTCCTCATTTGACAGCCCGGCGATCACGACGCGGCCGTCGAGGAAGGCGATGTCCGTGATTGATTCCTGTCGCGGATTGCTCTGCCGGTTGCCCTGACCGACGACTGCATCCGCCGGCGCATTAGGCAACGATACTCGCGAGAATTTCACCTTGTCCAGCGAGACCACCTCGAGCTGTCCGTCGGCTCTTACCCGTACCAGCACCGGAACCGCGTCGGGACCGCGTCCACGTGAGACGGCCAGGTAGGCATTATGCGACACCGGGTTCACGGCCAGATCCTGGATTTGGATTTGATCGGCACTCGTGCCGAGGAGGCTTGCGAGCTTCTGATCGACGCCCTCGACCTTAATGAGTTTGGCAGCGGAAGCCTTGGCGTCGCCGGTAGCAATCGCCGTAACCGCGGCGGCTTTGGTGTCGGCGACAAAGAGAATTCCCTCAGGCCCAAATGCGAGCGGGCCCATGAACTGAAAAGCCGGCTTGCCTTCTTTTAGGTCGGTCGTCCAACTGGCAGTGCCCGCGCCGTTGGCGAGCATGCCGATGGTCAGGATCACGAGTAACAGCGGCAATAGAGAACGCTTCATAGATGCTCCTTTCTGTGACAGGTCGAAGATGAGACGCGCGGAACCGCGCGGGTATACGAGCTACGGCACACATAATCAAGCGCTCGTGGCGAATCTGTCAAGATCGGCGGCGGGTAGATCGCTATTGGCGGTACGCAGTGCTTGGCCTTCATTCTCGATCGGCGGCAAAGGCGAGACACGCGCGAATGTCATCGAGCGTTAGGTCGGGGAATTCAGCGACGATCTCTTCTGGAGACATTCCACCCGCAAGGTATTCCAGCACATCCGTAACCGTCATCCGAGTGCCACGAATGCATGGTTTGCCGCTTCGCTTGTCCGGCTCAATGGTGATGATCGATGTGTAATCCATCGCTGGAGACTCATAACACAGTCTTTCTCCGAGGACTGTCGGCAAAAATGCGTGAAGCGGCAATCAGAGACTCTCGAACACGATCTTTTTCGGCCTCGGCTTGGATTCTTGAAGCTTCTTCAAGAATGATTCCAGAGATTCCGTTGATAGAGCTGGAACGGAGTCTTTTTCAATGAAGAAATCGGTCCTGGCGTGCAGGTTCGAAAGTATGCGCCACTCCGTCGTCTTGGGGAATTCCGTCGGCTTGGTCTTCTCAAGGAATAGAATTCTGTACTCGCCTTTCTGATATGTGGGACCGACCCACGCCGTCTCAGTGAAGTTGAACTCCTTCCCAGCGGTAAAGGGGCCCTTTACAACCTTCAATACTCTTGCGGCTGCCACCATCGGTCCATCGGAAGGGGTCGCGGTGTAGTCAGTCGATAGAATCTCAACGGCCACCACTGCCTCAGCGGCCGCAATCAAGCCTTCGAAGGCGCGTTGTTCCTGCTTCAGCGCAATGGTTTCCGATCCGATTGCCAGGAACGCCATTAGTATGAGCGGACCGCTTGAAGCCAGCTTAGTCATGTCTGATCCCAATAGCTTACCTCAACGCGAATAACTGAGTTGCAGTGTTACTATCGCGCCGGACCCGAGGATTTCTTACCAATACAAAAAAGATACGCATCGGTTCGAATGAAGAGCTGTCCGTTTGAGATAGCCGGTGACGCCACCAGTCGCTCCCCCAGATCATTGCGCGCCATAACCTGGAACTCTCGCCCCGCCTTTAACACGATCGTCTCTCCTGTTTCGCTTAACAGGTAGACCTTTCCATCGCCGGCGACCGGTGAAGCACTGAATATTCCCTCCATCCGTGACTGCCAAACCTTCTCTCCGGTCTTTGCGTCGATGCAGGTTGCAACTCCGGCGTCGTTGGCCATGTAGATCAGGCCTTGATACAGCACAAGCGACGACACGTAGGGTGCACCCGTTGGTACGAGCCATTGGACGTGCGTGCCCGATATGTCGCCCTTGCCGCCGAGCCGGATTGCCATGAAGGGGCCGCTTCGATAGCCGCGGCTCGCATACATCACACCGTTCTCGGACGACGGCACCGGAATCGGAAATCGATTGGGCTCGCCGGTGTACCAGAGATGTTTGCCGGTCGCGGGATCATAAGCGTCGATTCGCTCGCTGGCATTTACGATCAGCTCATCGCCGCCTGGACCGCGAACTACCGTGGGCGTGCTGTAGGACCGGACGCCCTTGCCGCGATCCACCTTCCACTTTTCCTTTCCCGTCTTCTTATCCAGAGCCAGCAAGTGCGACGCAGGAATGTGGTCGCAGAGCAGGATCAACATGTCCCGGTAGAGTGCGGGTGAGCTTCCGTGTCCCCATTCGATCTCGAACGGCGAGTACTCCTTTCCAAGGTGGCGCTGCCAAACGAGCTTGCCCTCCATATTCACGGCGACAAGCTGACCGTTCCCGAACCAGGCATAAACCAGATCGCCATCGGTGACAGGGCTTGGACTCGCCAGGTTGTGCTTCTGGTGGAGAGGCGCGAGCTTTCCTTCCGCGGCCACCCGATACTCCCACAGACGGCTGCCGTCGGATCTGCGAAAGGCTTCAACCAGGAAGTAGAGTTGCTTCTCTGTCGTCGCCGCACCCTTACCCATAGGCTTTTCCGCCGCCGCTTCCGGGCCTCGAGCGAGAGTGGGATGCGATCCGGGGCGCAACTCTGCCTGGCCCAATTGAGAGGTGACGAACACCCGATCGCCCCAGGCGATTGGTGACGAGACGCCGAGTCCTTTCAGCGGAGCCTTCCACGCGACTTCATCCTTGCCCCAACGAGTCGGCAGACCGGTCTCATTCGAGACTCCGTTCCCGGAAGCGCCTCTCCACTGCGGCCAGTTGTCCGAATAGGCCGCGCCGGGAATGCCAATCATCACGATTATTACGCCGAACAGAATGCGCATCTCGCGTCCTCCTTTGAAAGAGTTTCGTAGTCCGGCCTTCAGGCGGAAGTTCGTAGTGCTCGGCCGGCAAAACGATAATTCGAACTTCCGCCTGAAGGCGGGACTACGAACGGGGCTACGAACGCTTCGTCGTTTCTTACTACATCCTGGCTAGTTGCACCAACCTGGCTCGCGCCTCTTCGGTTGTGTGGATAGGCGAGTCGAAATCTATTCGCAATTTGCGCTTGTCAGCTAAGAGATCAAATCCTTCGCTATCGATCCCCGTCATTGTTACGGCTTCCACATCAGCCTGTCCTGACATTTTGCAGTAGTGAAACAAGGCTTTACTGTGATCACGATTCATATGCTCGACAATCCCGCGCTCGGTCTCACGGAATGGATTCTTGACGAGCATAGCGTCCGGCTCGATCCAGAATATCTGTCCAAACCCGCCGATGAAGCGCGCTCTCCGCAGACGAATTCGATAGAACGAAAAGTCATGCGCCTCGAAGTATGATTCTGCTGAAGGAAAATAACGCAGGTAGCGATCGCGTATGTCTGTCTCAGATGGATCGATCGACTCAGCATCTCCTATCCATGTCAGGCGGCTGCTTGCCTGTTGGTCATCGGCGTGCGGATCAAAAACAGTCAGCGACACCTTGTTGTTCTGTTTGATATTGCGCGTATGCTGAGCGATGTCACTGATGAGAATGGCTGGCTCGCCGTCATAATCGAGAGAATATGGAGCTATCGAGCCGAAGGGGTATCCTTCGACATCGATCGAATGAGTGGACAGCACGCCGACGCTCTGGTGGTTCAGCAGTCGCCTCGCGGTAAGTGCCTGGTGTGACATGCTTCCTATTCTACGGGTGTGCTGGTATCTTGCACAGCGATGTTAGCAAGGGGCGTCCCACCCTGCAAACACTGTGATAAAATGCGGATGGTCGTGACATGGAGGATCGATGATGATAACAAAGGAGCAAATCGTTCAAACGGTTCATAGCTTGAGTCAAACCGAATTGGAACAGCTAGCTCAATATCTAGCATTCATCAAGTATCAGTCCCGAATCAGGACCATTCCATCATTTGATGAGAGTCAGTTGGCTGCGCTGTATGTCGAATCTTCAGAAGAAGACCTGGAACTGGCAGAAGAAGGACTATCAGACTATGCCATGGCGCTAGCGCAAGAGGATGCCGGATGACATTCAAGCGAAGCGAAGTGTGGCTAGCAGATCTCAATCCCACGCGGGCCTCGGAGCAGGCAGGCACGCGACCGGTGCTCATATTCCAGAACGATTTGATTAACAAGTTCACGACGACGGTGCTGACTATACCATTCACAACAAACTTGCGACGGGCTTCTTTACCATCCTGTGTGAAAGTTGCAAAGGGAGAAGGCGGCTTAACGAGCGATTCAGTCGCGCTATGTCACCAGTTGAGAGTTTTGGACAAGACTCGATTGCAAAAGAAGCTTGGCGACTTGAGTGAAGAGACAATGGCTTCCATCGAGAGTCGAGTCGTGTTCACGATGGGCATCGCCTGAGCGAGGCCACGAGTCTACCAATTCGTTTGAACCGAAAGCCGCTGGGCAATCCTCAGCATGACCGAGCGCGGTTGAGCGATCCCGTCAAAAAAGCGGGACGCCTATTGTGCGTCTGCTCGAAAAAAGCGAGCATATGAAACCGAAGGCACAACAACCTGCCCAGCTCCTTCGACGTTCGATCCGGCTGGCGCGGAAGCTAGAGAGAATCTCTTCGAACCGCGCCGCGTCGCGGCTGCTGACGCGGGTCGGATTTGGATTTCTGCTGCGCGGCCGGCGCCTCGCCACTGCGATCGAGGCCGTGCCCTCCGAATGCTCTTACGAAGCTCTCATTCTAGTTCGCACGATGTTTGAGATCTTCTTCGATTACAAATGGATTCGCCTAACGCATAAGCACTCTCGAGCCGTCCGTTTCCTTCGATATCAAGCTATAGACAAGCTGAAGTGCCTCGAAGCTATGCCCACCGTGTTTCCGCCTCCGAAGCTTCAAAGCATAATGAAGCGGCTCAAAGCTGAACGCTCGGAGACGCGTCACCTGTTTCGCTTCCGTGACAAGAAAGGTAACTTGCAGTGGGCTAGGTCCTGGGCTTATCCCGTGAATTCGGTGGAGGGCCGAGTTAGGGAACTTCGATTGAGCGCTCCAATCACCCCTCAAGATAACTACTGGTATGGCCTGTACAGATGGATGAGCTGGATTGTTCATGCAGGTCCACAATCGCTAGAGGCTATGCTAACCGCGAATGGCGCTTTGAAACCAAAACAGCCGCTTGAAGATCCTAGCCTGCCGCTCACCCTTGCTTGGGTGCTGCTCTTGTCGATCATCGATTTCCTTGCTAGCGATCTGAAGCTCCGGAAGGCCTTGGAACCGGAGCTCTCGCGACTCATAAAGCGACTGAACGCCAAAGGATAGTGCCGTGATGTGTTTAAGAGCACGACATGGACTTTGTTGACTCGATCCGTTTTATAAAAAGGAGATAAGCCGATGCGTCTGACCGAGCCACGTGTTAAACCTCTTCCGCAGGCCGAATGGGATGATGAGACCGGAGCGCTTATGGAAAGCCTCCGGCTAGATGGGCACGTCTACAACATCTTCACGACACTCGCGCGGCATCCGCAGCTCTTGAAACGATGGCTGGTATTCGCAGGCCATGTGCTGTCCAAATCTACGCTTTCCGCGCGGGAGCGAGAGATCGCCATCTTGCGCATGGCGTGGCTATGCCGAGCGGAATACGAATGGGGACATCACCTCGCAATCGGAAAGCAAGCCGGCCTCGGCGACGATGACATCAAGCGGATCGCAGAAGGCCCGGACGCGGCGGGACTCGACCCGTTTGAAGCCACGCTGATTTCCGCCGTTGACGAGTTGCACGCTGACTCTTTCATCGGCGATTCCACCTGGAAGGCGCTTGCCGAACGGTACAACACCCAACAGCTTATGGATCTGGTCTTCACCGCCGGCCAGTACAAGCTTGTGTCAATGGCGCTCAACTCGCTGGGGGTGCAGTTGGAAGAAGGCTTTGCGGGGTTCAAATGAGACTTAAAGATAAAGTAGCCATCGTAGTTGGAGCCGGCCAAACGCCGGGAGAAACGATCGGCAACGGCCGCGCAACCGCCATCCTCTTCGCCCGAGAAGGCGCTCGCGTGGTGCTGGTCGACCGCGACAACGAATCAGCGCTCGAGACTCAAGTCTTGATCGAAGGGGAAGGCGGAACCTGCTTCACGTTTGAGGCAGACGTCACTCGCCAGGATGATTGCGCCGGGTTCGTCCGGGCTGCAATGGAAACTTACGGCCGGGTCGATGTGCTGCATAACAACGTCGGCATCGGCAGCGGGGACGACGAGATCTTAAGCCTGAGTGAAGAGTCCTGGGACAGAATCATGAGCGTGAACCTCAAGGGCATGTTCCTGTCTTCAAGAAGTGTGCTGCCGTTGATGAGGGAACAGCGCAGCGGTTCGATCATCAACATCTCCTCGATTGCGGCGATCTGCTCGGCGAATATCGTCGCTTACAAGACTTCGAAGGCCGGCGTGAACGCGCTCACTCACCAGATCGCTCTCGAGAATGCAAAGTACAACATTCGCGCGAATGCGATAATGCCCGGCTTGATGAACACGCCGATGGCCATCGAGGGGATTTCAAAGTCACGCGGAGTTCCGAAAGAGGACTTGATCCGTCAGCGAGACGCGCGGGTGCCGCTCGGAGGAAAGATGGGAACGGCCTGGGACGTCGCTTACGCTGCGCTGTTTCTTGCTTCCGACGAAGCCAAGTTCATCACTGGAGTGATGCTGCCGGTCGATGGCGGGCAAAGCGCGCGAATAGGTTAGCCGCCGTTTCACAATTGGCTCTCTGACGACTAAGATTTGGCTTGCACAATCTGCCCTTGAATCGGTCCAACTCGAAGGCATTGTGCTCTGTGCCGAGTCTTCACGTATAGAACCGGAGGATGAAAATCCATTTGAACGCCTCGGTCCCCACGGGCGCGACGATTCGAAGAGTCGCCATCGCCAGCTTCATCGGCACGACTATCGAATGGTATGACTTCTTTCTCTATGGAACCGCCAGCGCGCTGATCTTCAACAAGCTCTTCTTCCCTAACTACGATCCACTGACAGGCACACTCGCATCGTTCGGCACTTATGCCGTCGGGTTTGCGGCCCGACCCATCGGCGGCATAGTGTGCGGCCACTTCGGCGACAAGATCGGACGCAAGTCCATGCTGATCCTCACTCTGCTCATCATGGGCATCGCGACTTTCCTGGTCGGCTGTCTTCCCACCTACAACCAGATTGGAATCTGGGCGCCGATACTGTTGATCGTGCTGCGAGTTGCGCAAGGTTTCGGAATCGGCGGGGAGTGGGGCGGCGCGGTGTTGATGGCGGTCGAGCATTCGCCAAAGGGGCGGCGCGGCTTCTACGGGAGCTGGCCTCAGATCGGCGTGCCCGCCGGACTGCTGCTGTCGACGGTCATCTTCGCACAGATCTCGAAGCTGCCCGACGAAGCGCTGCTCACGTGGGGCTGGCGCGTGCCGTTCCTTCTCAGCGTCGTCATGGTCGGCGTGGGAGTATTCATCAGACTCGCAGTAGTCGAGCCGCCAATTTTCGCGGAGATGAAGCGAGCCGGGGCCGGAGCCCGCATGCCGATCCTCGACGCGGTGCGCGAGCACCCAAAGAGCGTGTTGTTGGCGATGGGCGCGCGCATTGCGGAGAACGGCGCGTTTTATTTGTACACAGTGTTCGTGCTGACGTACGCGACCCAGCCGAAGATCGGGTTTTCCCGCGCGGGGGTTCTTACGGCCATCTCGATCGCCGCGGTGATCGAGCTGTTCACGATGCCGGCCTTTGGCGCGTTGTCGGATCGATTGGGGCGGCGGCCGGTCTATCTGTTTGGGGCAATCTTCACCGGTCTGTTCGCGTTCCCGTCTTTCTGGCTGATTGAAACATCGAGCACGGGTTTGATGGTGCTTGCGATCGTGCTCGCTCTGGTGTTTGGACATTCGGCGATGTACGGTCCGCAAGCGAGTTTCTTCTCGGAACTGTTCGGCACGCGAGTCAGGTACAGCGGCGCGTCGCTTGGTTATCAGCTCGCGTCGGTGATCGCGGGAGGACTTTCGCCTCTGATCGCGACGGGTCTTCTGAAGCGTTATGGCGCTTCGTGGCCGATCGCATTGTTTATTATCGGGATGGCTGCAGTCACTACGGTATCGGTGTATTGGGCGGCGGAGACTGCGCACACCGACATCGAGTAGTTGACATTGTTTAGATAAATGACACGCAATTCATGAGCTTGAGGAGAGCCTCGTTTCTACAGCACTGCCACAGCCCGCCGGCACGAGCGGCCGCGACTGAAAAGAAACCCAAGGGATGATCGATGGCGCTTTAATGAAGGGTCCCCGGGGACAGCTGGAGTTCTTTCGAGGAGCGCCGCTCGATTCTAATTTGCAGCGCGGACACCAGGGCGCCAGATCGCTATCGCCCGCGGCTCATCCTGATGTTATGCTTCTCGCACTCAACAGCCGAGCCCGATGGACGTTGCACCGGGGCAGCGGCGCAATCTCTCTGAGTGAAAGGAACGGCTAATGGAAAAATGGCTCGGAAAGTACTCGGACGTTTTCTACGCGTTGATGCGAATCATCGCCGGTTTTTTGTTTGCTTGTCACGGCGCGCAGAAGCTATTTGGCGTGCTCGGAGGACAGAAGCAGGAGGCCACGCTGATGATTGTAGCCGGTGTCATTGAACTCGTGGGCGGGATACTAATCGCCGTGGGTTTTTTCACCAGCATCGTCGCGTTCATCTGTAGCGGCCAGATGGCCGTCGCCTACTTCAAGCAGCACGCCCCCGCCGGCTTCTGGCCGATCACGAACCGCGGCGAGCTTGCCGTACTGTTCTGCTTCGTGTTTTTGTACATCGCTTCTCGAGGCTCGGGGATATTGAGCATCGATGCGCTGATAGCAAAAGCAAGAGGCGCCGAGATCCAGAAAGCAGAAGGCGGTAAAAAGTAGGCAGAAGGGAGTAGGCAGCCGACATTCAGTAGGTAGAAATCAAAACGGAGTCGAAAGGTAGGATGCCTGCTTTTGTTCCTACTCACTTTCTGCCTTCTGCTTTCTGCCTTCTGCCTTCTGCCTTCTGCCTTCTGCTTTCTGCCTTCCTCCTACTGTCCGTTCAGCCTCTCCCTCATCAGCACACGCACACCCCGGCGCCAGTCTTCGTTGATCCCAATCCGGTACACCGGCACGCGTTCGTGGATCGAACTCGCGATCAGCTTCGTGGTCTCGTGAAAGCGGAACAGCGGCGCGACCAGATATAGCAGCGGCGGCGCGTCGATCAAGCTCAACCCATCGAAATAACCACGTCGATGAAAGTCGTCACGCGCGCGGTGCCATTCCACTCGCAGCCAGTAATCGAGCGCCTGAAACGGAAACTCAGTCTCCTCGCTCACCTTGAGCTCCATCACCACAAGCCGCCCTTCACGAGTCGCCGCCAGAAGATCTATGAAAGTGCGCTGCTCGCCTCGATAGGTTGGCACTTGCGAGTAGACGAAACGCGGATCGAGCGTCGCGTCCAACGCAGTGACGTCGCAGCTGATGATCGCCTCCAGCCAGCGTTCGGGTTGATAGCGAAAGATCATCTCGTTGCGAAACTCAGCTTCGGGACGGCGGCGGATGATCGTCTCCCGAATCAGCCGCTCGAGCTCATGCTCGTTCTGGTGATTGAGTTTCACCCGAGCTTCTCCTATTCCGAACTCGACTCGGCGCCGGTTGATCCAGACGCGCGCGACTTCAAGGCCTCGAATTGAGAGCGAAACCCAGGGTCCCCGATGGTGCGCCTCGACGTGATCGGGAGCGAGCCTTCGCACCGACTCGACCAGCATTGCACAGTCCGGCGGCAGCATTCCCGGCCGCGGCCAATGAGCGCGGCGGGCAGCTTTGCGAAAGCTGTCGTTCAGATCGCCTTGATCGAAGGGGGAAACCGGCTCGACCGCGCCCTTCGTTTCGTTGATCCGAAACAACGAGACTCGCGTCGAAGGTGACATCGCCGTCAGGCGAATCGCGATCGTGTCGCTTCGAGGGGCAAAGATCATAAGGCCCTCAACCGAACCGCTTCTGCGGCGAAGCTCATCCAGCCAGATCATCCCTGCCGCGAGGACGGCGTCGACATTCGGCTGGAGCTCGGTTTCGCTAACGCCGATACCCGCAAGACGCTTGCCCCCTTTTAGACTGTCTCGACTGTCTCGAATGATCAGCCGCGCGTGAACCCCCGACAGATGACGCCGGTCGTTGCGCGCGGTGACGGCCCGCTCGACTCGGAGCCCAGGGAGATTGGCTTCGATCATCGCCGCAAGCTTGCGAGCGAAATCCTTTCGGGCCCCGGCCGCTTGCCGAACACCAACGCCGCGGCTCAAAGTGAGCGCGCATCGCTTGAGTCCCATCTGCTTGGAACATTCGAGCGTCAGCCGTTCGGCGGCCAGCTCGCACGAAATGATTCGCCACGACCGCGACCAGCCGTCGCCCCAGCACGACAGGATCAATTTGCCGTAGGAGACTTCTGCCGCGGCGCGCTCGGCCTCGATTCTCGATACCAGATTTTCGTCTTCGAAGAGATCGAACTCGCCGCCAAGCAGGAATAGTTCGAGCTCGTACTTGATTCGGCTTAGATCGAAAGTGATGGCGGGACGCATCACGCGCCGGTTGTAGCAGGGCGGAAGAGTAAGGTCAAGGCGTGTAGTCAGTCCTTTGTGCGACTGCTCTTCAGGTCATATAATGCCAAGCCCTGAACAAACAAGGTGAAGGGCGACACGAAGCGCGAAGAGAAGACCATTCAGACTGAAGTCTGTGCTAACCGGAGGACTCACTATGTGCGATATCACACGACGAGAAATGTTGATTGGAGGCGCGGCCCTCGCCGGCCTGTCGATGAAGGAAGCGAAGGCGCGAGCCGCTGGCTCGAGACCGGAAGTCGGCAAGGTGGACCCGATCGCCGCTGAAGTGTACTTCCACGAAGGCAACCTCGTGCGAGGCCACTGCAACAACGGCTGGATTATTTTTGAAGACTACGTTCTGGTCATCGACGCCAACTTCCCCTCTGGCGCTAACGAGATCCTACCAAAGATTCGCGCCATTACTGAGAAACCCATTCGCTTCGCGTTCGATACACATCATCACGGTGATCACGCTTATGGCAATCAGGTCTGGGTCGAGAACGGAGCGACGCCCGTCGCTCACACCGGGGTGCTGGACGAGATGAAGCGCTACGAGACCGGCTACTACGGCGGCAAGCCTGGCCGCTGGGAAGACGCGGCCAAGACTCGGCCGGATGTCGCCGCCTCGAAGCTCAAGCCTCCGTCGGTTCTTTTCCCGCGCGAGATGGTCTTCGACGACGGCAAGCACCGGGTCGAGCTTATGCACCTGGGCGTCGCGCACACCCACGGCGACGCGTTCGCGTGGCTCCCCAACGAACGCATCTTGTTCACCGGCGACGCGTGCGTGAACGGGCCATACAACTTCGTCGGCGATGGGAATGTCGAGAAGTGGGTGGCGACGCTGGAAGCGGCTCGCAAGCTGGGCGCTCGCATCGTGTGTCCCGGTCACGGCCCTCGCGGAGTGGACACGGTGCTGGCGGATCAGCAGCGATTCTTCAGGTCGCTGCGCGAAGGCGTGGGCGCGCTGGTGAAAGCGAAAAAGTCGGGGCAGGAGGTTCGCGATTCTATCGGCCAGATCAATGCGGCGCTTGCGGGAGACGCTCAGATTGCGCGGTACGTCGGGAAGGGGAACGGTTTTGCGGCTCAAGTGGAGAAGGTGTACACCGAGATGACAGGCCAGGAATTGCCTGCCGCGAAGAAGGTCGCACGCGTCGCGCGTGACCGGCACGCGCTCTCGCATGGGCTCGAATCGCTAGCCTAGAGCCCACGAATAGTAACCCCCGAAGGGGGTGGCGGCATAAAGCCACGGGTGAGTCCGCGAACCCGTGGAGGACGCGCGAAGCGATACACGAACCCCGAAAGGGGTGACGGTCGCCTTTGTAGAGATCGTAGGCCTGAGAACCGTCGCCCGCTTCGCGGGCTAGGATTGTAGCAACGACTTGGTCCACCGATTCGCGGATTCACCCGTGGCTTTATGCCGTCGCCCGCTTTGTGGGCTAGACTAAACCGCCGGGAATGCTAATCGGCTTGTCGGGTTATTTTCCCGACACATCGAAACACGCCATCTGCGTTTGATTGCGAACCAGCAAACGGCCATTGGCTATGGCAGGATAGTTCCAGGTCTTTCCTTCGAGTGCTGAGAACCTCGCCACCTCGGTGGGCTTGTCGGGAGTTGCCTTGACCAGCACCAGTTCTCCCGCGTCTGTTATGACGATCAAGTGCCCGCTTGCGAGAATAACCTGGCCGTAGCCGTAGCGCCCGCCCTTCCATTTGCGCTCGCCCGTCTTCACATCCAGACAAGTCAGAATCCCTTCATCAAGCCCATACACGTTGCCCTCATACACGACTGAGCTGTTGAACTTGTTCTTCATCGAGTTGTTTTCCCAGATCTTGCGCGCCGTCAATCCGTCGCCGCCGGCGGTGACCTCGATGAGCGCCGCACCCTTCCCGTAACCCGACGAGGCGAAGAAGCGATTCGCATCGATCACGATAGGCTGCGAGACGTTGATCCCCATGTCGGTGTTCCAACTCGACTCCCACAACAACGCTCCGTCCGCGACCGCAAGCCCGACGATGCGGTTGGCAGTTTCGACCAGGATCTGCCGCTTGCCTGCCAGCGTCACAAGCATAGGAGAAACGTAAGCCTGGGTGTCGTTGAGAGACCTCCAAACCGGCGCGCCGGTGAGTTTGTTGTAGGCAACTACCGACTTACCTGCTCGTCCGCCGGGAAGAACCACGACCTTGTCATCGACGATGAGCGGCGCGCCGGACATTCCCCACGAAAGATTGTCCGCGCCGTTGTCCTTGAGAATATTCTTAGACCAGTTCAGCTTTCCGGTCTTCGCGTCGAAGCAGCGAAGATCGCCTTCGGCGCCTAGGGCGTACAAGCGGCCAGCTTCCCAGGTGGGAGTTGCGCGCGGGCCATCCCCTCCCATCGATTCTTTGAATTCTGCGTCTGAGCCGTGGGTCCAAAGCTCGCGCCCGGTTTCGACATCGTAAGCGGCCACGATCTCCTGCCGCCTCCGCTGTTCTATAGTGAAGGCCACTCCTTCGGCTACTACGAACGACGCGTAGCCGCCGCCGATCGGCTGCTTCCAAAGAAGACGTAGTCCTTCAGCAGGCCAGGCAGTTTGAATTGGTCCTTCATCGTAGCGGCCATCTCGAGCGGGGCCGCGGAAGTCGGTCCAGTAGCTTCGAGCTGTTTTCACCGGAGCCGCAATAGCAGCCGGCTTTGATTCATTCGCATTCGCGGCGATTGTCGAGGGCGAAACCTCCGCCTTGTTATCCACCGTGGAAGGCCCGCCCCCGGCGCCGGTCGCAAGTTCTCGCTGTTGAGCGCGCTGCCGTTCAAGCTCGGCGTAGTGCGCTTCCGTTTGCGGGTCGGGTTTGCCGACAAAAAGGCGGCCGCCGAAAAGAAGGAAAACATATGCGGCGCCCAGTGCGAGAATCCCGACCGAGCCGAAAACCTTCTTGCCCGTCTCGGCGTCACTGCGCATCCAGAGAAGGATCAGCCCGAGCGGAGGGATAAGAATCGCGGCAAGAATAATGCCCGGCCACGAGCGATACCACGGCGTGGAAGCAGAAATCGATTCCATCATTGTTGGTCTCCTGCTTTGTCGTCTTGATCGCTCAAGAAGATTTTCTCAAGCCTAGAGTTACCGCCTACTTCTTCACGAATACGCGCTTCGCTTCAAATGATCCTCTCTGGTCATCGAAGTAGTAATCAACTGTCAATGTGCTGCCCTCGGATGAGAGCGTCCACTTGCGCATAGCCTTCCGCGTGACCGGACCATTGGGAGAATCAGAAGTGACGATGTCCTCGATGACCGCCCCTCGCCCATCCGGCAGCCACATTGCCTTGCGCTTACCCTTGGCGCCCGGCTGCGCTCCGGGAGGCGCAAACTCTGTCTCCTTGCCGTCAAGGGTGTACGTTTCATTGATCGTCTGCTCACCCTGCTGAGTTTTTAGTTTGGCGTCGACTTTGATTTGATCGCCGGTGTGAACGACCGTCAAGGTTTGCTCCAGCCCCGGCGGATTGCTATAGCTGCGGTTAGCGTCCATCACCCATGTGCCGCTGAAATCCGGCTTCGACGAAGCCGACGCGATAAGAGCGAGGGAAAGAAATATGAGCGAGCAACTGACTTTGAGTCTCATACCATCGTTCTCCAACTCTTAGCGGCCAATGCAATAAAGATTCTTCTCGCCGCGAATGAAGATCATTCCATCGGAGATCGCCGGCGAAGCATACACGGGCTCTGCGATGGAGTTGGTGGCGATCACTTCGTGCTTCGGACCGGCTTTGATCACAAACGTATCGCCGTCTTCGCTGGTCAGCAAAATCTTGCCGTCGAACGCCACCGGCGATGCGGTGAACGTAGCCGGAATCGGAATGCGCCCGCCTTCATAAACTATCTTGCCGGTCTTCGCCTCGAGGCAGGTTATGATTCCCCGGTCCGACAACAGGTACAGATATTCGCCGTACAAAATCGAAGAAGGCACGTAAGCCGCGCCTTTGTCATATTGCCAAACGATGTTCTTGCTATCGCTGAGATCGCCCGAAGCGCCAAGCGTGATCGCAAAGGTCTTCTTAACTGGAAAGCCCGCGTAGACGAAAACCATTCCCTTACCCGCCAACGGTGTTGCAATGGCGTTGCTTGCATGACCCTTAGTTCGCCATAGCTCCTTACCGGTTTTCGGATCGTAAGAAATGATCAGCTCATTGCCGCTGGTAATCATCTCCGTGCGCTGCGTACCGCGAACGATGAGCGGCGTCGACCAGCTTGCCTGGACTTTGCGGGCAGTCTTCCACACTTCTTTTCCGGTCTTCTTGTCCAGAGCGACTATGAATGACTTCTCGCCGTTGTCCTCATCGCATTGAAGGATGACGGTGTTCTCGAACAGCACCGGAGAAGTACCGGTTCCCATCCCAAACGTCGCGATCGGACCAGGTGAAACTTTCCAGATCAACTTGCCGCTGAAGTCATAGCAGTACAAACCTTCCGTGCCGAAGTATGCAAAGACATAGTTGCCATCGGTAGCCGGAGTGGGCGAAGCAAAGCTGGCCTTGCGATGCCGGTCATCGTAGACCGTGCCTTCGTAGGCCGTGCGTTCCCACAACGTCTTGCCCGTGCCGCGATCTATGCAGAGCACCTTGAACGCATGCTTGCGATCTGCGCCGATGCTGTCGGGATGCTTGTAGGGTTTTCCATCCTCCTTGTGCTCGACCGCCTTGGCTCCTGGAACCACATCGCCTTCAATGTCGGTGGTGAGAAAGATCCGGTTGTCCCATATGATCGGCGACGAATGCCCGCGCCCGGCGATCGGGATCTTCCATTTGATGTTCCTGGTATCGCTCCAGTCGGCTGGCAGGTTGGTTTCAGAAGAGACCCCGTTGCCATCAGGGCCGCGCCACTGCGACCAATTGTTTTTGGGCGCAGCGTCAGACGTGAAAGGTCTGACAACCCCGAAGACCATCAGGCAAGCGGTCAGAGTTAAGAGCGGCAGCGTTTGTATGCGTTTCATAGTGTAGTGACTCCTGGTGAACATCTAACCCGATCATTTCTTAGCCGGCCGCATGTTCGTCAGTTGTTTCGCGCCAAGTTAGCTTTGTTGCTGATGCAGAACAAACTCTTCTCACCCCGAACAAATAGTTTGCCGTCGGCGATCGCAATCGAAGTTCGGCTAGGCTCACCGATTGAATTCGTTCCCAGCACTTCGTGCTTCGGACCTGCCTTGATGACAAACGTGTCTCCGTCATCGCTCGTAAGCAGAATCTTGCCATCGAAGGCCACCGGCGATGCGCCGTAGAACTTCGTCGCAATCGGAACGCGCCCGCCTTCGTAAACCACTTCGCCGGTCTTTGCGTTCAAGCACGAGAGTATGCCTGCATCGCTCATCAGGTAGACGTATTCGCCATACAGAATCGGCGAGGGTACATACGAGGTTCCTTTGTTGTAGCGCCAAACGATCTTGTCTGTTTCATCAAGATTGCCCGACCCGCCGAGCCGAATCGCGACGATTGCTTTCGACGGGAAACCCGAGGAGAGAATGACCAGTCCGTGGCCAACCACCGGCGTGGCTATCGCGTGGCTCTTGAGCCCGGTAGCTCGCCACAGTTCCCTGCCGGTTGCCGGATCATAAGAGATCAAAAACTCATTGCCACTCACGACCATCTCGGCGCGTTCGGGGGTTTTAGCAATGACCGGCGTCGCCCAACTGCTTTGCACCGGCCGGCGCACGCGCCAGACTTCGTTGCCCGTCTTTTTGTCCAGCGCGGTCATGAACGAGTAGGTGCCGTCGAATTCCTGATCGCACAGCAGGATCACCAGGTTCTCGTAGAGCACCGGCGAAGTGCCCACCCCCATCCCCATCGTAGCGATGCCCCCGAGATTCTTCTTCCAGATCAGCTTGCCGTTGAAGTCGTAGCAGTAGAAGCCTTCCGATCCGAAGTAGACATAAACGTTCTTGCCATCCGTAACGGGCGTGGGCCCAGCGTACGTTCCGCGGCGATGGCGATAATCGTAGACGGGGCCTTCGTATGAAGTTCGCTCCCACAGAACTTTGCCCGAATCGCGATCGAGGCAAAACACCTTGAAGGTGTGAAGCTTGTCGGAGCCCGTCCAATCCGGGTGTGTGAACTCCTTATCGCGCATCATGTGTTTCACCGGTTTGTGATCCGCAGGCCCGGGGCCGCCTTCAATCGCGGTGGTCAAGAAGACTTTCTTCTCCCAAATGATCGGCGACGAAAAGCCGCGGCCGGGAATCGCGGTCTTCCAAAGCACGTTTTTTGTCTCGCTCCATTCTGTAGGGAGGTTCTTCTCGTTGGAGATGCCCTGGCTGTCAGGCCCGCGCCACTGCGCCCAGTTCGAGCCTGAGCTGGCAGGCTTTGTCTTTGACGGCCCCGAAAAACCTGAAACAACCGTGCAAGCAAGCGATGAGTAGAGCAACACTGTCAGAATTCGTTTCACGTAAGAGATCCCTCCTGGTTTTGTCTTCAAACGATGCTTCAAGCTCTTAGTCTAGTCTGGTAGTCAGTCATGCATTAGACCGTTCCGCCACAAAGACTCGAAGACACAAAGCCGCACGAAGTCGATAAGCTCTCTAAGTTACTGCCATCGTGCTCCTTCGTGCCTTGGTGGCTTGGTGGCAGAAGGGAGTTTCTCAGCACGCTGTTAGTACGGCCTCACTTCGCTTGTGACGCCGATGAACGCTCAGCGATTGCAAAGACGTTATGCTGGCCTCGCACGAAGATCATACCGTCGGAAATCGCAGGTGTTGCCATCAACACCTCGCCCATCTGGTTCGTCGCCAACAACTCATACTTGGCGCCTGCCTTCACGACGAAGATTTCTCCGTCTTCGCTCGATAGATAAATCTTGCCGTCAGCGGCGACGGGCGACGCGCTGTAGGAACCGCCCTTGTCACCGATGCGCTGCTGATAAAGCCGCTCGCCGGTCTTCGGATTGTAGCAGGCCATCACGCCTTGATTCGCGCACGTGTAGAGATACTCGCCGTAGATCAGCGGCGACGGCATATAAGTTCCGCCGCGCTGCATGCTCCAGGCCACGTGCTGATTGGACGTTTCATTTGGTTTGAGCGAGATGTCTCCGGTTGCGCCGGCGCGAATCGCATAGATCGGCTGATTCGGGCGGTAGCTGTTACAGATGAAGATCAGGCCGTGACCCGTTACTGGCGTCGTCGCAGTGACCTCGGGATTTCCTGTCAGCTTCCAAAGCTCCTTGCCGGTCATCGGATCGTACGCTCGTGCCGCCCTGGTCGCGTTTGTTATCAGCTCGACGCGCGCGGGGCCTTCGTAAATGGTCGGCGTGCCCCACGATGGAATCTCCTCGCGCGGCGTCATCCAAAGCTGCTTGCCGTTCTTCAAGTCATAAGCCGCTATGAACGAGTTCTTCTGAACATCGCACTGCACGATGACCATGTTCTTGTAGATGATCGGCGAGCTGGCCGTTCCCCATTGATAGTCAGGGTCGTAGAACCAGCCTGTATCGAGCACGCCCAGGTCTTTCTTCCAGACTAGCTTGCCCGTCATGTCGTAACAGTAGAGCCCTTCCGAGCCAAAGAACGCCACAACGTTCTTGCCGTCGGTCACAGGAGTCGAGCTTGCGTGAGTTGACTTGATGTGACGCTTGATCTTGGGCACGCCTTCCCAAGCTATGCGGTCCCAGATGATCTTGCCGGTTCCTTTATCGAGGGCGTAGACGTGCCAGCTATGCTTCGACGTGTCTTTGTCCGAATCAACGTCACCGTAGAGCCCGTGACGAAAGTACTCGCCGCCCTTACTGCTGACGGCCGTCGTGACAAAAACCTTGTCTCCCCAGACCACCGGGCTGGCATGCGCAAGTCCAGGGATCGGAGTCTTCCACAGAATGTTTGTGCCTTTGGTTGCGTCCCAACTCGTAGGGGTCGGCTTGCCGTCTGCGACCCCGGAAGCATTCGGCCCACGAAACGATGGCCAGTTCTGTGCTTGTCCGAAAGCGGCGCCACTAGCGATGAGAACGATGAGCAGCGCAAAGCTGCAGGTGCGCCGGGCTCCGTTAATAGTGCGATGACGAAACATTGATCCCTCCCAAAGAAAGTTCGTAGTTCGGCCTTCAGGCGGAAGTTTGTAGAATGGCCTTAGCGTTGAATGCTGCTACAAACTTCCGCCTGAAGGCCGAACTACGAACATGCTATTTCTTCTCGACTCGTTTGAAGACGAAGTTCGCGCCCCCCTGGCTCAACGCCAACCCGGTGACTTTGTCGCCTTCGATGTTAAACGCGATCGTCGCCTCAACCTCGAGGATCGCGAATGTGTTCTTGCTAATCGCAGAAGTGGTGAACCAACCCTGGCCGCTGACCCTTCCGGCGAGCTTTCCGTCTCTGATCTCAATGGCGAGCTCGCCGACCTGTTCGTTCTTATATAAGCCGGCATAGCTCTTCAAGACGTCGGGATCAACGGTTACTTCGGCCGCGACCGCGCCTGCCTTCTTCAACAGCTCGACGATCTCCTTGTTGCCTCCTGAAGAAGCTCGCCGCAGCGCGTTGTTCAGAGTCTCGGGTTTTACGCCACCCTTTTCGACCACTGCCTTGACGATCTCGACGTTGCCGTCTTGAACTCCCGACATCAGCGCACGCTCGATGCCGGCGGCGCCTTTGTCCAACAAGAGCTTCACCACCTGCGCGTGTCCGTGCGACAGCGCCCACCCGAGAGGGACCTCTCCGTAGAAGGTGTCCTTCACGTTCACGTCCGCGCCGCGCTCGATCAACACCTTCACCACCTCGACGTGTCCCTTATCGCAAGCGTAAGACAGAGCCGTCGCGCCGTAGCGCGTTTTGGCGTTCACATCCACGCCCGCATCGAGAAGCGCTTTGACCGCGGCGGCGTCGCCTTTTCTCGCCGCCGCGAAGAATTCTTCGTTCTTATCCTGTGCGCTCGCGGTCAGCGGGCACAACAATATGAGAGCCAGCAAAAACTTTTGTCCGGTTGACATCGACACTCCCTCGATTCACGGGACTTTTGAAAACCCGCCTTGTTGGGCACACCCTAATAGCAGGAAGCTTACGGCTTTTGCATCTACCGCGTCGAGATTATTAGTGGGCACTGTGATACTGCCGCGCTCGAAGTGTGAAACGTCGCCTCGGTCCAGCAGGTTCAAAGAATCCCTGCTTGACGCGCCTAACCGCAACATAATATCTTGAGATTCAACGAGTCAAGGCTAATGCAGTGGAGAAACTTGCTTCGTGCGGATTCGATGAGCGCGAATTCAGACCTATCTGTGAAGGGCCAATCATGAATGCCATTTTCCCGAAGTACCTATCCTTCGCACTGATGTTGTTCTTTCTCGTTCCGGCCGGCCGCGTTCGATCGGGAAGCGATTGGACTGACTGGCGAGGCCCGGCACGCGTCGGCGTCTCGCTCGAAAAGGGTCTGCCCACTCGCTGGTCGCCAAAAGGAGAGAACCTTGTATGGAAGGCTCCCTACGGCGGACGTTCGACGCCGATTGTGATGGGCGGCCGCGTCTTCCTGTTCAACTCGGCGGGTGAAGGCGAGACGATGCAGGAGCGCGTGATGTGCTTGAACGCCGACACCGGCAAGCTCTTGTGGGAGCATCGCCTCAACGTCTACGAGAGCGACGTGCCGACGCGCCGAATCGCCTGGTCATCGCCTGTTGGCGACCCGGCGACCGGCAACATTTACGTGTTAGGCGCTTGCAACGAGCTGACTGCTTTTTCGAACGACGGAAAAGTGCTGTGGGGACGATCGCTGACTGAGGAATTCGGCTCCTGGACGACGCACGGCGGGCGCACCGCTTCTCCGATCATTGAAGGCGACCTTGTAATCGTAGGCACGATCATAGACGGATGGGGCGACACCGCGCAGCGCAAACATCGCTTCTATGCTTTCGACAAGACGACCGGCGAATGCGTCTGGACCAGCGCGCCGGGGGGCCGTCCTTACGACACGGTTTATCCAACGCCGATCGCGGCGACGATCAACGGCACTCGGATGATCATCGTCGGCGGCGCTGACGGCGCTGTGTGCGCGATGAAGGCCCAAACCGGAGAGCCGGTGTGGACCTACGCGATCACCAAGCGCGGCATCAACAACTGCGCGGTGATCAACGGCACGACCGTCTTCGTTTCACACAGCGAAGAGAACCTCGACACAAACGAGATGGGCCTGATCGCCGCGATCGACGCGACGGGGAAGGGCGCGCTCACCAAGGCTAACATCAAGTGGTCGGTCAACCGCATCCGGGGCGGTTATTCTTCGCCGGTCATTGACGGCGACCGCCTTTACCAGATCGACGACAGCGCGAATGTGTTCGCCGTCGATATCAACACCGGCAAGGAACTCTGGAAGCATACGATCGGCACGCTCCAGCGAGCGTCGCCGGTGCTCGCCGACGGCAAGCTCTACGTCGGCACTGAGAACGGAAAATTCTTCATCCTCAAGCCGGGACCGGCCGGTTGTCAGGTGCTGGATGAAGATGAGCTCGAGCCGGGCGTCAGCAACGTGCAACTCAAAACCGACGCGGGCGACGATTTGATCGCGGCCAACGAGCAGATACTCGCTTCGGTGGCCGTTTCGCGCGGGCGCATCTACCTCGTTTCAACCAAAGCGATTTACTGCATCGGCAAGAAGACGCCCTCGCCCGCGCTGCCGCCAGTGACAGAGACCGTGGAGAATGCGCCGGCGGGCGCAGCCGTAGCGCACGTGCAGATCGTGCCGGCTGATTTGTTGATGAAGCCGGGCCAGACGGCGAAGTTCAGGGTGCGCCTGTTCGACGATCACGGGCGTTTCATACGCGAAGAACCGAATGCGGCGTGGTCGCTCGAGGGTGTGAAGGGCGCGGCTCAGAGCAATCAGTTCACGCCCGCCGCCGATGCCGGCGTTCAAACTGGGATCGTGAAAGCGGCGGTCGGAGGAGTCACCGGAGTCTCTCGAGTGCGCGTGATCCCGGCGATGCCGGTTAGCGAGGATTTTGATTCAACACCGGTGGACACCGTTCCCAGGTACTGGATCAGCACCGGAGGCAAATACGTAGTGCGCGAAGTAGAAGGCAACAAGGTGCTCGTTAAAAATCCCAACCCGCCGGCTTTCAAGCGCGCCCGGTCGTTCTTCAGCCCGGCCGATTGGTCGAACTACACAACCCAAGCCGACGTCCGTGCGACGGAAAAGCGGCGTCAAATGGGCGACGCCGGGGTTGTGGCCCAGCGTTATGAGCTGGTGATCATGGGCAACAGCCAGAAGATCGAGCTGCGTTCCTGGCAGGTCGAAGCCACGCGCACAGTCAGGAAGCCGTTCGCATGGAAAGCGGACACGTGGTATCGCCTGAAGCTGCAAGTCGAGAATCTACCTGACGGCAAGGTGCGAGCTCGCGGTAAGGCGTGGCCCGCGTCCGAGCCCGAACCCGCGGATTGGACTCTTGAGCGCGTTGAGTCGCCTGGCAATCGTCAGGGCAGCGCCGGGATCTTCGCCGACGCGCCGAACGAAATATTTATCGATAACATCAAGGTGACACCAAACAAGTAGTTTGGTAGTACGGGCTTCAGCCGGAAGTTTGTGAGGCCGTTCTGCTGCGACATTCGAGTTACGAACTTCCGACTGAAGGCCGTACTACGAACATGGAGATTTATGAAGATACGCAGTTCTAACTTGCTCTTATTCGGCGGCGCGTGCGCGCTGTCGCTTGCGATTGTTGCGCATCTCGTTTCAGCTTCCGATCCCGGCAACGGTGACTGGCCGATGTGGGGAGGGACGCCCGACCGGAACATGGTCTCGAATCTGAAAGGCATGCCGACAAGCTGGGACGTCAAGACCAAGAAGAACGTCAAGTGGGTCGCCACGCTTGGCTCGCAGAGCTACGGAAACCCCGTGGTCTCAGGCGGCATGGTCTACGTCGGTACTAACAACGAAGGGTTGCGCGACCCGAAGCAGGGCGGCGACCGCGGCGTGCTGATGTGCTTCCGTGAATCCGACGGCGAGTTCCTTTGGCAGCACACCAACGAGAAGCTTGCCGCCGGGCGCGTCAACGATTGGCCGTTTCAAGGAGTTTGCTCTTCACCGCTTGTCGAGGGCGACCGGCTCTATTACGTCACGAATCGTTGTGAGGTGGTTTGCCTCGACACCCAGGGCTTCCGCGATAACGAAAACGACGGGCCTTACAAGGAAGAGAAGTTGACCGGTCAGTCCGACGCCGACATCGTTTGGAAGTACGACATGATGGAGGAGGTCGGCTCGCAGCCTCACAATATGTCGAACTGCTCTCCGGTCTCGTACGGAGACATTCTTTACATCTGCACTTCAAACGGCCAGGATGAAAGCCACGTGAACATTCCTTCGCCGAAGGCTCCGGCGATCATTGCGATCAACAAGAAAACAGCGAAGCTTGTCTGGGAGGACAATTCGGTTTCCGATCGCATTCTGCACGGGCAGTGGTCTTCGGCAGCGGTCGGCAAGATCGGAGACGTGGTTCAGGTGGTTCACGGGCAGGGCGACGGCTGGGTGCGTGGTTACGACGCGACGAGCGGAAAGAAGCTCTGGGAGTTCGATTGCAACCCGAAGGACTCCGTTTGGCCAAAGACGCGAAACGAGCTGATCAGCACACCGGTGATCTTCGACAACAAGGTCTACGTTGCTAACGGACAGGACCCGGAACACGGAGAAGGCGTTGGCCATCTCTACTGCATAGACGCGACCTTGCGGGGCGACATAACCAAGACGGGAGCCGTGTGGCACTACGACAAAATTCGACGATCGATCTCGACCGGAGCGCTTTACGACGGCATGCTGTTCTATCCAGACTTCAGCGGCTTTCTGCACTGTCTGGACGCAAAGACCGGCAAGGCATTCTGGGTCCATGACATGTTCGCGGCGGTGTGGGGCTCGCCGATGGTCGTGGATGGCAAAGTTTATCTGGGTGACGAGGACGGTGACATCGCGATTCTGACGGCCGCCAAAGAGAAGAAGGTCATTGGCGAAATAAACATGGGAAGCTCCGTCTACTCCACGCCGATCCCGGTCAACGGCGCACTGCTCATAGTCAATCGCAATCAGCTATTCGCTCTGGCAGAGAAGAAATGATGGTTCACTGCCGCCGCGCAAACGAGAACGCGCGAACGTCAAAGACTTCCGGAATCCCCCCAACGGCAGTTGGGGGATTGTTCACGGGCAACCTACTGAGGCTTGCGAGGCAACTCCGTTGGGCGGAACAACTCCGTTAGGAGTTGAATGGTTTATAGAAGAGCTCGTTCCAAGTGGCGCGCCCCAGCGGGGTGCCATGTCGGTCAGTCGCTCATCGGATGAGGATTGATGCGGCACATTGCACCCCGCTGGGGTGCGGCTACCAGGCGCACTACGGTTCCATAAACATCGCACCCCTCTGGGGTGCCTCCAGCAATTACCGTGGGATGCCGAGCTCGGATAAAAGTTGGTTGTATGGAGCCCTTTGATTTTCACAGCCGGACACGATTGATCTTCGGCGAGGCGTCGTTTGACCGGCTCGGCGCTCTGGCGTCGGAACTTGGCTTTCGCCGCACGTTGCTGGTCGCTGACATTGGGATTCTCGCCTGCGGCTATGTAGAGCAAGCAACCAAGATTCTCACCGACTCTCGAATCACGGTATTCTCCTTTCACGATTTCGATTCGAATCCAAACACAACAATGATCGACGCCGGGCGCGCCGTCGCCGCATCGCTGGAGATAGATTCAATCATCGGCCTTGGCGGCGGCAGCTCAATGGATACGGCTAAGGCTATCAACTTTCTGCTGACCGGCGGCGGAGCGATGCGAGACTATTGGGGCTACGGGAAAGCTCGCGCGCCGATGCTGCCGATGATCGCCGTACCTACAACGTCGGGCACCGGCAGCGAGGCTCAATCGTACGCTCTCATCTCTGACTCTGAGACTCACGTCAAGATGGCTTGCGGTGATCCCGGCGCTGCTTTCAAGGTCGCGATCCTCGATCCGGGCTTGACCGTATCACAGCCTGCCGGCGTCACCGCGACCGCGGGTTTTGACGCGATCTCACACGCAGTCGAAACCTACGTCACAACTAAGCGCACTGCCGCGTCGGAACTTTTCTCACTCGAAGCGTGGCGGTTGCTTGAAGCTAATTACGAACGCGTGATCACGAATCCCCAAGACATCGAAGCGCGCGGCGCTATGCAGCTTGGCGCTTATTGGGCGGGACTGGCGATCGAGAACTCGATGCTTGGCGCGACTCACGCTTGTGCGAACCCGCTGACGGCAAACTACAACACCGAGCACGGCGTGGCGATCGGACTGATGCTCCCGCACGTTGTTCGATGGAACGGCTCGGCTGTCGGTGATCGCTATGATCAACTCTTGAAGCACGGATCGGTGACTGTGAATCGAGACCATCCCGCGGAAGCTCTCGCTGACAGGCTTGAAGAGTTGCTGGCAATCGCCGGAATGACGCGCGGCTTGAAGACGGAAGGTATTCCTGAAAACGATCTTCCGCGCCTCGCCGAAGAAGCGGCCGGTCAATGGACAGGAGAGTTCAACCCACGGCCGTTCGGCGCCGCGGAAGCGCTCGAGCTCTATCAGCGCGCTTATTGAGCACGCACGAACTTCTCAAAAGGAGGACTATCGTCTTTGGTCATGCAATCATTCAGAAAAACTCTCTCGATACTTCTTCTGCCGGTTTGCGTTCTGCTTCTCGTCTCACCCTCGAAGTCGCAGCTTCCTCCGGAAACCTGGTCTCAGTTCCGAGGAGGCCACCAGTTGATCGGCGTCTCGGTTTCAAACGTGCCTAAAGACCTGAAGCTCGTGTGGACCTACGAAGCCGGCGAATCCATCGAGTCATCGGCCGCGATCGTCAACGGAGCGGTTTACGTCGGTTCGCAATCAGGCGAGCTAGCAGCGCTCAGCCTCTCGGACGGCTCGGTGCGTTGGAAGTACAAAGCGACCGGACCGATCGGCGAATCCTCTCCGTGCGTGAGCGGCGGCGTAGTCTTCATCGGCGATCTCAACGGAACGCTGCACGCGGTCAACACGCGCGACGGCAAAGCGATTTGGACCTTCAAGACTAGTGCTGAGATCAAGTCCTCACCTGTCGTGGTGGGCGATCGAGTGCTGATCGGTTCTTACGATGAGCATCTCTATTGCGTCGCTGTTTCGAACGGCTCGCTCATCTGGAAGTTCAGGACCGGCGGCCCGGTTCATTGCACCGTCGGCGTCTCGAACGGCATGGCGCACGTTGCGGGTTGCGACGAAACGTTTCGCGCGATTCGAATAGCCGACGGCAAAGAAGTGTTCCACATTGCGTCGGGCGCTTACACCGGAGCGTCGCCCGCGCTGGTAGGTCAAAAAGCATTCTACGGTACGTTCAACAACGAAGTGCTCGCAGTCAACCTTGGGACTCGGCGTATCAGTTGGCGATATCGGAATCGTCAGCGGCAGTTCCCTTACTATTCGTCCGCTGCAGTCGCCGAAGGCAGAGTGGTGGTCGGCGGTCGCGACAAGATGGTTCACTGCATGGACGCGGCTACAGGCAGGGAGTTGTGGACGTTTATGACGCGCGCTCGAGTCGAGTCTTCACCGGCGCTTGCTGATGGAAGAGCGTTTATTGGTTCGAACGATGGGAAGTTTTACGTGCTGGACTACAAGACAGGCGCGAAGGTCTGGGAGTTCAATGCGGGAGCGCCGCTGTCAGCTTCGCCCGCGATTGCCTCGGGCCGCGTCGTGATCGGGTCGGAGGATGGAAGGCTCTACTGCTTCGGGCAGTGAGGTTATCTATCCTGGTGAGCCAACGCGGAAGTCGTTACAATTTGGCTCGTGATACGCTCGTTCGCCGATCGCGGGACCGAGGACATATTTGACGGTATCGAAACAAGGGTGGCACGCAGGACTTGCCCGAAATCTCTATGGGCGGCTGCGCGTCGCAAGCTCGACCAGCTCAATCGGGTGCGCGACATTTTGGAGCTAGCGATTCCTCCGGGCAATCGGCTCGAGCGGCTCCGACGTGACCGAGCCGGTCAACACAGTATTCGTATCAACGACCAGTATCGTATTTGTTTTCGTTGGGAGAAGGGTTATGCAGACGAAGTCGAAATCGCGGACTACCACTAGTACCGGTTCTCGCCGAGGCAAGCCCTCGCAGCTCGTTTCAGCGCGGCGTCTACCCACTAAGCGACCACCCACCCATCCGGGAGAAATGCTCTTCGAAGAGTTCCTCAGGCCACTCGGAATCAGCCAGTCAGCCTTTGCTGAGCGACTGGAAATATCTTTTCCTCGTTTGAATGAAATCATCCGAGCGAAGCGAAGCGTTACGCCCGATACGGCCCTTCGCCTTGAGCAGGTACTGGGAATGCCGGCCGACTTTTGGCTCGGTTTGCAGCAGGATTGGGACCTCTGGCATGCCGTGCGAAGCAAGAAAGCGGCATCGATTGCCCGCCTTGAGCCCCTCCGCCAGGCAAGCTGAGGCGCCGCCCAACTCTGACAGGGCGGCGTCGTGATCAGGTCAGAAGATGGGCGTTCTCAATAAGGCTGTCTTGGCCGTTAGCGGTCAAATCACTCACAGAGTACAATGCCGGACATGGGCATCGGTCTTGAAGAGTTGGAGAAGCAGGCTCGATCGCTTAGTACAGAAGAGAAGGCGACGCTTGCTCGCATCCTCATCGAAGGGCTCGACACTACAATCGATGCCAATGCCGAGCAGCTATGGCTTGAAGAGGCGCAACGTCGTTATGAAGCATTTCTCAGAGGTGAGCTTGAGCCGCTCCCCGGCAATGAGGTAATGGAGCGTGCGCGTGATCCCATTGGGTGAAGGGATTTCTATAATGATCGCATAGGGTGCTTTACCGGAGGTCTGATGTTCTACAAGATTCCATTGCTGCTATCGCCCCAACCGGAAGGTGGGTTCACGGTTACATCACCGCTTCTCCCCGAGCTTGTCACGGAAGGCGATACGCTTGACGAAGCGTTGGCCAACGCGCGCGATGCGCTTTCAGCAGTGGTCGAAGCGTATGAGGACCTGGGCCGGCCGCTACCCGCCAATACAATGCTTGCCGACGCGAGTAGCCCGCTCTGGCTGGAGACCGTAGTAACCACGCCATGACCTATCGTGAGGTCACTCGGAACTTGAAGGCGTTAGGGTGTCAGGAGTCGCCACGTCGCGGCGGCGGCTCACACCGAAAATGGCTTAACCCCGCGGCGCAGCGAGTCACCACACTTCCTGATTGGGGCAGTAAAGATCTCAAAGCGGGGACTGTCCGAGCAGCAATCAAACAACTCGGCATCGACTGGTCAGACTTCGAAACAGCGTAGCATCACTCAGGCAACTCCTCTCGCGCCGGCTCCGGCAGCCAAAAGCTCGCAACTAATCCAATCGCGTAAACAAGAAATGCCACCGCTGCTGCTCCGTACGCAAGGTAGTGCGCCCTCTCAATGGGATTGAGCGCTGGGTTGCCACCGCCCATCATCAATGCGAACTGCGTCGTCAGCAGCGCCGCCGAAGTCCCCACCATCCTTCCTCCGACGTTCGCCGCAAAACTCTCGCCTGTACCGCGAAGATGCGTCGGGTACATGCGCGGCAGGTAGTTTCCCCAAAAGCTCAATTGCCCAACGGTGAACAGCCCCGCGAAGAAGACTCCCCATTTCAGCATCCCGAGATCGTGCACCGCGGGATAGAGAAACACCAGCGGAACGATGAACAGTCCCGGAATCTGAAACACGCGGAGCAGCTTGCGGCGCGACACGATGCGAAGAGCCAGAAACGCGAGCAGAAACCGGCCAGCCAATCCACCAAGCTCTTGAAGCGTTTGAACGCCCGCTACCGTGGACTGGACAAGTTTCTGGCGCTCGGGCGGCGGCACGCTGCTGTCTACCGGAACGAGCGCGGGCACGATCTGCGGAAGCTGCTGGATCGCGCCGAACGCCGCGCCGAGGCTGCACGCAAAAATCAATGCGCTGACCAGAGTAGTCCGGCGATACAGAGGTCTGAAAATCTCGGCGAAGCTTGGCCGCTTGAGCGTCCCTGCAGCCTTCTTTTCCTTCCACACCGGCGACTCAGGTAAGAACGGACGAATGATGATCAAAGGAATCGCAGGAATCAGTCCTGAGATCAGCAGGTATCGCCAGGTGTCGTGACTCCCTTGAATGGGCGGCAGCGAAAGGGCGATCTTCGCGATCAGAAGCGCCATCAGGCTGACCATGAACCCGCCGAGTGAGGAGAACGCCTGCGTGTAACCGATGATCGTTTCACGCCGCTTCGGCTCGGGAAAGAGTTCGGCGAGCCACGCAACCGCGGCGACGAATTCCACGCACACACCGACGAACGTCGTCGTCCTCAACACAAGCAGCATCGGCAGCGAAGTCGCAAACCCAGCGCCCAGCGCCGAAAACGCATACAGCAAAATGCTCCACGTTAAGATTCTTCGCCGCCCGAGCCGGTCGGTCAGATAGCCGCCGAGCAGTCCAAAGATTCCTCCGCACACTGCGGGCACATAGAACATCAGGTCGCGCCAGCGCGTGAACTCCGGCGTGCCGAACGTCAACCCTCCGAGTTGTTCGAGCGCCGGCCGCAGGATCAGCGGGAGCATCAGCAGCTCGTAGGTATCAAAGGCAAACCCGATGACTGCGATGATGCAGATGAGCCATTGGATTCTGGTGAGACGCGGAGAGCCATCAGCGGGAGAAGTCATAATGGGCTAGCATTCTTTGTGAAGTCTGACCATACGTCAAGGCACGTGCGGCCATCGGAATCAGTTTCTCTGGCCGCCGCTTTCGAGACCCAAGGGCGTTGCTCACACAGCAGCCCCATAATACACTTGCTCGTTCTCAAGGCTCAGCGTGCGAGGTGTCGGGTGGAGATCGAAACCGTTATCTGGCTCAGATCCGTCGTGGACAAACTCGCTGGCAAACATCAGGTAGACACGTTAGAAGTTGAAGAGGTCCTCAGCAACCGTCCAAAGATTCGCTTCGTTGAAAAGGGCACACGCAGGGGCGAAGATGTCTACCTTGCCTTGGGACAGACTGATGCAGGGCGATACCTGGCAGTACTGTTCATTTACAAGAAGGCCAAAGAGGCATTAATCTTGAGCGCGAGAGACATGGCCGCCAGGGAAAGAAGGCAATATGGCAAGAAGTAAGGCGCAAGAGGTCCCTCTCCCGAAGAAACTTGACGATCTTGTCGAGTTCTTTGAAACACACGACATGGGGGAGTACTGGGATCGCATGCCAGAGGCCCATTTTGAGGTCGAGATAAAGAAAAGAACTCACCTGATCGCGATTGACGAAGACATCGCCGATCAGATAACAGCGATCGCGAAGTCAAAGAAGACCTCCTCGGAAACCTTGGTCAACTCATGGCTGAAGGAGAAGATCCAGAAAGCCAGTTGAAGCAATGAAGAAACGCGTCAACAAACGCTTCGGTAATGCGCTTCCGACGGAGTGGTACCACGTTGAGCGATTTGCGCAGCGAGCATGGGTCAACGCTATGTACGCCTACTCGTTTGGTATCGTTGGCAACCTGAACGGGCACGAGGGTCGCAGCTTAGGCACCGGCATCGGAGTCTGCTGGAATGACATACACCTGGTCCTTACTGCGGCACACACGCTGGCTGATACCCCCGTTGATAGACTCTACTTGATGGTCCCTGCGTCAACATTGGAAATTGGCGACTCGCTCGCGGACGTAGATCGTAGCAAGGTGTTAGTCCAGACCCGAGGTCAGTTTGAGGGTTCGCGGGTTGTGATCAGCAAAGAAAACGATCTTGCAGCGGTCGTCTTGCCTCATCAATCGGACGATGCGACACAACACTTCTATAGATTCGATAGCAGACGGACAATTGCACCGCCTGGGACCGTCGTAGGTCTGTTCGGTTACCCGGCATGTCGCGCCAAACCAATGGGTGTGCGTGCAAACTATGCGGTGCTTCCGTTCTGCGACTTAGGTCAAGTTTGTATCGGACCAATAAATCACAATCACAAAACCCAGCTATTGGTTAAGTATTATGCGGGAGCAGAAGTTGATCCGCATGGGCTCAGCGGAGGTGGAATCTGGAACTTTAAGAAATCGAGCCTTATTTGGTCACCCAAGCTCGTGCTCGCCGGTTTGATGACTAACTACGACAGAAAGAAAGGGGTCATCATCGGCTATCGCGTTGCAACCTTACTACGGTTCCTTCGAAAGAGCGAAGGCGAGATGCAAGCCCTCACTGGCCCGACCGATAACGGTTCGCTCAAGCACTGACCTGCAAGCAGTCCTTTTGAATTCTGCTACCGACGTCAAGTGCTAGACAGGGCACCGCGCCGGAAGTACCGCGAGAGTGTGGTCGCGCTCGGCTTCGATGTGAAAAAAGAAACTACGACTAACAACACCGCTGATATGATCGTCATCGGTACAACCGGCATCAATCCAAACACCGCAGTCCCGCCCGGCGTTCGCGACAGAACTTCGACTCCGGCTACCGACCACATCACTACCGGAGGTCCCGGAGCCGGCGCAGGAACAAGGGATTGAAAGACGGCAACCGCTGCTACTGCCATCGCCGCCCAAACCGTGCTCGCAAGCGCTCCCCACTTTGTGCTCTTCTTCCAGAACAGCGCCGCCACCAACAGCGGCGACAGCGCCGAGTAGCCCGAGAACGCATACTGGACGGCAAGATCAAAAATGTTCTGAGGGGCTCGCAGCGCAACCGCGTACGCGGCGATCGTTATCAGAATGATAAACAGACGCCCGGTGTGAACCTGAGCCGCTTCGCCAAAGCGTTTCTTCCCGCCATAGAACGCAAAGACGTCTTCGGTGAACATCGTCGACAGCGCGAGGATTTGAGAATCGCTCGCCATCACCGCGGCCATTATCCCTGCGCCCAGCAACCCCGCCAGCCAGATCGGCGCGTAGCGCTCTAACAGCAGCAACAACACATCGTCGGCAACCATCTTCTCGCGCAACCCGTCGCGCTCATCGGGCGTCAGCACCGGACCTTCGACTGCAAGCGCGCGGCGCGCTTCGAGCTTCTGCTGAATCTGCGGAACGTCGTTCATTCGATTGGCCATCACCCCCAGAAAAACACACGGCAGCCACAGCGCCAGCATGCAGAACGGATAGAGGATGACCGTCTTCTTGAACTGACTCATCTTGCGCGCGGTCAGACAGAAGATCGTTATGTGAGGAAACGCAATCGACGATAGCGGTATGAAAGTGTAGCTGAAGAAAAACAGCGGTGAGATGCGTTCGCGCGTTAGAAGCGGCGCAGTGCCGGGCGAGGCGAGCAGCGTCTCAGCCGACTGCTGAAACCCGCCCATCCCAACTCCAATAACAATCAGCGCGATCGCCCCGAAGCACAAAAACAGCGACGTCTGAAATGTGTTCACCCACGCCGTCCCCCGCATCCCGCCAAAGAACACGTAAGACATCACTACCATCGCCACCACCGCGCCTCCCATCCAGTAAGGGACCCGGCCGCCGCTGATCGCGCTCAGCGCCGTTCCGCCACCCATCACTCCGATGATGATGTACGGAATGAGAAACGCCGCCTGGACCACGAAGATGACCGTTCCGATGTGACTGCACTCCCAGCGATCGCGAAACATCTGCACCGGCGTAATGAAGCCGTACTTCTTCCCGAGCGCCCAGACTCGAGTGCCGATAAACAAAAGCGAGAGAGGAATGATCAGCGCCGACGATGAAGCCATCAGCCCGAAGGTCACAATACCGTTGTTGAACGCGTGCCCAGACGAGCCGAGAATGGCGAACGCGGTCATGTTCGTTCCGAACAGCGAGAACAGAAAAACGTAGGGTCCCAGTGAGCGGCCTGCCAGGAAGTAGTCTTCTGCCTCCTCGCGATGGGCCGACCTTCTAAACGCGAAAATGCCGATGTAGATAACGACGGCGAGATATGCGAAGACGAAGATCGTCGGGATCACTGCTCGCCCTCCCGACCGCGTGGCGCAGACTTCAGTCTGTGATCGAGTTCGGCCTGCTCAATGACTACCGGGTTCGAATCTCGCAGACTGAATCCTGCCCCACCCTCAATCTCTTCTTCGAGGTGTGAAGGCCACGCGTGCTTTACTAGCATCCACATTAAGAGCGCGGCCGCGACGGTATAGCAGGCGTGATAGAACAGCCCGATGGGAATAAATCCGAAGACGAGCGGACGCGCCGCCCGCCAGAACCAGAAATCCTGATGCAGGACGTAAAGAGCAACTACAATGATCGGCAGCAGTGCTCGTTTCATTCAGCTTTCGTTGTAGCCATTGTAGAAATGTCTGCGTAATATGGCACAGCGCCGCAGAAAATTGCAACGCCCGCGTGCTGTTTGTTAGAATGAAGGGCAATCGCGAGGAGGCGCGCTTTGCATCAGAACTTCAAAGAGGCCGATCATGACCGATACATCTCAAACCAAGACCGAGGTCGGCAATTATTTCGTCTCCAACTATCCGCCGTTTTCATTGTGGCAACCGGAATACATCCCTCACGTTATTGAAGCGCTGAATCAACCCCCGCGCATCGAAGACCCGCTCGGGCTTTATCTGCACATTCCCTTCTGCCGCAAGCGCTGCAAGTTTTGTTACTTCAAGGTCTACACCGACAAGAACGCCTCTGAGATCGAGCGCTACCTCGACGCGTTGATTAAAGAGAATGAGATTTATAGCCGCACGCGCGCCTTTCAAGGCAGGCGGCTTCGGTTCGCGTACTTCGGCGGCGGCACGCCCTCCTACATTAGCGAAAAGCAGCTCCACTACCTCGTCGAAGGGCTCAACCGGCACGTTAGTTGGGAGAACGCCGAAGAAGTCACCTTCGAATGCGAGCCTGGGACGCTGCGAAAGTCGAAGCTCGAAACGCTGAAGGAAATCGGTGTGACGCGGCTCAGCCTCGGCGTCGAACACTTCAACGACGACGTTCTAGAGGCTAACGGCCGCGCGCATCTTTCACCCGAGATTTACCAGGCCTACGAGTGGGCTCGCGAGGTCGACTTCCCCCAGATCAACATCGATTTGATAGCCGGGATGATGGGCGAATCGGAAGACAAGTGGCGCGACACGGTCCGGCGCGCGATTGAACTCGAACCCGATTCGGTCACTATCTATCAGATGGAGCTGCCTTACAACACCGTGATCTCGCGAGAGATGATCGAGAAGGGACTCGATTCGCCGATCGCGGATTGGCCTACGAAGCGGCGCTGGGTTGACTACGCGTTCGAGCAGTTCCAGGAACGCGGCTACCGTGTCGCGAGCGCGTACACGCTTGCGACGACGCAGAAGCCTTGCCGGTTTATCTACACCGACGCGCTCTGGCACGGAGGCGATATGATCGGGCTCGGCGTTTCGTCGTTCTCGCATTTCGGCGGCGTGCACTTCCAGAACGCGCACAGCTTCGAAGAATACGTTCGTCTCCTCGATAACGATCAGTTGCCGCTTCTGCGAGCGTTATCTTTGACGCCGAAACAAAAGCTCATCCGCGAGATGATTCTTCAGCTCAAGACCGGCGCGCTCGACACCGCGTACTTTCGCCGCAAGTTCGGCGTCGAGATCTGGAACGAGTTTCAGCCGGTCTACGAGCGCCTGGCCGACGAGCATCTGATCGGGCGCGACAACGGAACTATCGAGTTGACCCGCAGCGGGCTGCTGCAGGTGGATAGCTTTCTCTCGGAATTTTTTGAACCAGAATTGAGACCCGTTCGATATGCATAAACTCCCGACGGAACTAGGCGCGAATGTTTTTGATGTGATCGTGATGGGGGGAGGGCCGGCAGGCAGCACTATCGCCAGCATCCTCGCCCGCGAAGGCCGCAAAGTTGTCCTCTTTGAAAAGGAACAATTCCCACGCCATCATATTGGCGAATCGCTGATGACCGACACCTATTTTACTTTCCAGCGCATGGGATTTCTGGAGAAGCTCAAACAGAGCCCGTTTGTGGTCAAGTACAGCGTGCAATTCGCGAACTCGGCGAGCAAAGAATCGCGCCCATTTTATTTCTTCGAAGCGAACCATCACGAGAGCGCGGTCACCTGGCAGGTGACTCGCGCCGTGTTCGATCAGATGCTTATCGAGCACGCCGAAGAGCAGGGTGCGGCCGTTTATCAGAACACAATGGTCAAGCGAGTAGTCTTCGAGGCCGGCCGCGCGTGTGGCGTCGAAGCGCAGATGCAGGACGGCTCGATTCACCAGTTCAACGCGCAGGTCGTCGTTGATGCGACCGGGCAGAGCGCGATGCTCTCAAACAAGTTTCAGTGGCGCGTTCGCGATCCCAAGCTGAAGAAGGCCGTGCTCTATTCTTACTTCAAGGGCGCGCACCGCGAGCCCGATCTGAACGGGGGAGCGACGCTCGTTCTTCGCACTCCTCCTGAGAGCGGCGGTTGGTTCTGGTACATACCACTCGAGAACGACATCACCAGCGTCGGCATCGTCGCCGATCCCGAGTACTTGATGAAGGACCGCGGCAAAGACCTGGCGAAGATCTTCAACGAGGAGATCGAGAGATGTGAATCGTGCCGCAAGCGAGTCGAGGGCGCCGAGCGCGTCGATAAGATTTATTCGATCGTCGACTATTCCTACCGTTCGAAACAATGCGCGGGCGATGGGTTCATTCTGATCGGAGACGCCTACGGCTTCCTCGACCCGATCTACTCGTCGGGCGTTCTGCTGGCGCTCAAGATGGCCGAGCTGGCGGCGGATGCGATCCACGACGCGTTCAACAACAACGACTTCTCCGGCGACCGGTTGGGGCAGTTTCAGACCAAGCTGGATAACGGCATCGAGTCTATGCGCAAGCTTGTGCACGCCTTTTATAGCGATGGCTTCAGCTTCGCGAAGTTCCTTCAGAAGTACCCCGAGCACCGGGTGAACATCATCAACCTTTTGATAGGCGACGTGTTCAAGGAAGGCGTGGACGAGGTCTACGGGCCGATGTCGGAGTTCGCCGAGATTCCGCCCCCGCTGTACGAGGAGTTCCTGTCCTCAAACGGCGACGCTGATCCGTCGGTGATCCCGGAGCCTGGGCAGGTGCTTACAGCGAAGTACTTGTACTTTGACGATCGCGTGCCCGCGCTGAAATCAACCGAGTCTTGAACGGTCCGCCGTCCTTCCGTCTATGGCCAGCTTCAAGCTGCTAGTTCTCCAGATCGGGACCATCCTAATTGTCGCGCGTCTGGTCGGCTTGCTATTCAGCAAGCTTCATCAACCGCGCGTGGTTGGCGAAATGGTCGCCGGAATTCTGCTGGGACCTTCGCTGCTGGGATGGCTGGCGCCAAACATATCGTCCGCTCTCTTTCCGCCTGAAAGCCTTGGACATCTGAATTCGCTGAGCCAGGTAGGGCTCTTGATATTCATGTTTCTGGTGGGTCTCGAGCTTGATCTAACGCACCTTCGAGAACTGGGCCGGGCGGCAGTGATGACCAGCCAGGTCAGCATCATCGCGCCGTTCATCCTGGGCTCTCTGTTTGCGGTTTATCTTTATCCAAGATTATCCGACCCAAGCGTTAACCTCACTGGGTTCGTTCTGTTCATGGGCGCGGCCATGAGCGTCACGGCATTCCCGGTTCTGGCTCGTATTCTGACTGAACGCAATATGCTACGCACCAGGGTTGGCTCGGTAGCGATTACCTGCGCGGCGGTAGATGACGTCACGGCATGGTGCATTCTTGCGGTCATAACGGTCATGGTCCGTTCGTCGAGCTTAGAACTTCCAGTATGGTTGACGATGAGTGGGCTGGTGGCATTTGTCCTGGTGATGGTGCTCGCGGTGAGGCCCGCCTTGCGCAAGCTCGAGATGGTCTATGAAAAACGCGGCAATTTAACACAGGACCTGATTGCCATAATTCTGTTGGTAGTATTGGCCTCAGGTTGGATAACAGAAACTCTGGGGGTCCACGCTTTGTTTGGCGCCTTCCTGGCCGGAGTGGTGATGCCCAGACACCCGGAATTATCTCGCGAGCTTTCGCAGAAATTCGAAGCACTCATAGTTGTGCTGTTGCTCCCAATCTATTTTGCGCTTACCGGGTTGCGATCCAGTTTTTTCCTGATCACCGGCGCGAGCATGTGGTTCTACTGCGGCGTGATCATCGTGCTGGCTGTTGTTGGTAAATTGGGCGGCTCGATGTTGTCGGCAAGAGTGAACGGAATGTCGTGGCGCGAGTCTGCCGCGGTTGGCGTTCTGATGAACACTCGCGGGCTGGTGGAATTAGTGATCCTCAATATTGGTCTCGATCTTGGCATCCTCTCGCCGGCGCTATTTTCGATAATGGTGTTGATGGCTCTGGTCACTACATTGATGACAACGCCGCTGCTGAGATGGGTCTACCCGGAAGGAACCTACACCCTGGAAAAAAACCCTGGAAGGGTGAAGGCATAAAGCCACGGGTGAGTCCGCGAACCCGTGATTAGGGGCGAGCAGGACAACGAACCCACAAAGTGGGTGGCGGCCGTTAGGACTAATTTTCTCTTGAGCCGTTGAGACGGGCGTAGGGGACGTCGTGTCGAATGATTGCGTCTAGTGATCGCATTGGCCGTCACCCTCTGCGAGGGTTCGGGGGACTGCCGATGCGTGCCCACGGGTTCGCGGACTCACCCGTGGCTTTATGCCGTCATCCCTTCGGGATTCAACGGCAAAAAATCTAACGCGCCCCACTGTTGCGCCCCAGCGTTGCCCGATCCCTTGATTTGGCATATGGTGTTGGCGCGATATTCCCCCTGTTGCTTCGGCGGCAGGGTGCGGGGCCGTAGCCGACACCGGTTGCGGCCCCTGCTTTTATGAGCGTCAGTCTGTCACGCTTTAGGTTCTGTCACGCTTTAGGTTCTTGCTAGCCGAACCATAGACCGGTAGAGTCGTAGCCATGCGATATCAGGACATCATTACCATAGACCCGGGCATGCGCGGGGGGAAGCCGTGCATTCGCGGCATGCGGATCACGGTCTACGATATTTTCAGCTACCTGGCGGCGGGGATGAACGAGAAGGAGATCTTAGAGGACTTCCCGTGCCTGACTGCCGAAGACATCCAAGCGTGCTACGCGTTCGCAGCCGCCCGCGAGGGACAGGCTACAGTGGCTCACAGTGAAACTTCTATGTGACCATAACCTGTCGCCTCTACTCTGTTGAGGCGGCTCGCTGATCGGCACCCGACTCCTCGCGAGTGTTTGCACAGCCTGTACCGTAGGCTTGAGCGCCTGTCCGGCTCTGGTTATACTCCCGGTATGAAAACGGCGGTATCAATACCCGACGACGTCTTCGAGAAGGCCGAGCGATTGGCGCGCCGGATGAAGAAGTCTCGAAGCGAGTTGTTCAGCCGGGCGCTGGCTGAGTATGTAGCTCGCCATGCGCCAGATCATGTGACGGAATCAATGAATCAGGTCTGCGACGAGATCGGTGGTGAACCGGATCCGTTCCATTCGGCGGCGGCCCGGCGCACGCTGGAGCGCGTCGAGTGGTGATCTCTCAAGGAGACATCTGGTGGGCAGATCTTCCGGACCCAACTGGATCCGGGCCTGGATTCCGCAGACCAGTCGTTGTTGTGCAGGGAGACTCATTCAACCGCAGCCGGCTCGCTACGGTTGTTTGTGTTCCGCTTACAAGCAACACCAAGTGGGCCGAGGCTCCGGGCAACGTTCTGCTGTCAGCTCGATTGACGGGGCTCCCAAAAGAATCGGTCGCCAACGTCACACAGATAGTCAGCTTGGATCGAACGCTGCTCACCGAGCGCTCAGGTAAATTGCCGCGAACGAAGCTTGCTTTGGTGTTATCCGGAATAGACGTTGTGCTGGGCAGATAGGCACTGAGCAGATCTCAGGCAAACGGGGCTACGAGCTTGCGCCTGAAGGCCCGGACTACGAACTTTCTTCATCGGAGTCTTCGCGTTGCAAATCAGGTGAGTTGCAGTATAATCCCGGTCGGCTCAGAGCTGGCGGTGTATTTATCACAGTCCGGCTGCTCGATCGTGTTGTTCATACTGCCTAATCACCGTATCATTTTGCGGTCCTTAATCCGGCAACTGGATCACGCGATCTAATCACAGTGTTCCGATTAAGTGGGCCATTTTAGAGTAATGCAGCCAGGTTGTGAGAATAGAATGCTGTAAGCGCTTTTCGAGACAGGGAGGACCACGATGAAAGTGTTCATCAGTTGGAGTGGAGAGCGTAGTCAAGCTTTAGCGCAAACGCTCCGTGACTGGCTGCCACTCGTGCTCCACTACGTTGAACCGTGGCTGTCGGAGGCGGACATCGCCGCCGGGGAACGGTGGGCGGAGGCTGTCGCAAAGGAACTAGAGGCTTCGAATTTCGGCATCATCTGCGTTACAAGCGAGAATGTCGGTTCCCAGTGGGTTCTATTTGAGGCCGGTGCGCTTGCGAAGTCGATGCAAGGCAGCAGAGTGATTCCACTCCTACTAGACTTAGAGTTTCGGGACATCACCGGTCCACTAGCACAGTTTCAGGCCAAGAAGGTCGAGAAATCCGGTCTGAGTGAGGTGGTTCACTCCATTAACAATGCCGCGAGCCAAGCCGTTCCTGAAGCGCGTGCTAAGCAATTGTTCGATGCCCTCTGGCCAGAGTTCGAGAAGACAATCACGTCGATACCCAAGGAAGCGTCCGCCACAAAGCATACCCGGCCTCAACACGAAGTACTTGAGGAGCTCGTCGCAAGCGTGCGCTCTCTCGATTCTCGCTTCCGCGATATTTCGGAGGAGTCACCGCGACAGATGCGATCTCGACGGTTCAAGTTTCATCCCTTCATGTTACGGGAGTTCGCTGAAATGGTGGGGGAGAAGCCAGGCGATCCGATACTGCTGCTGATTGCGGCGAGCATGTTTCGCGAGGATGCACCGTGGCTCTACGAACTCGGCATCGAGGCATACCGTGCTGCCAAGAGTGGCGTGCCTGAAGAAAGCGAGCGTACGCTACGCCGTTTCCAACGCGCCGCAGAGCTCATGGAGCGCGGCCCATTTGCTGAGGAGATGGGCCTCGATCTTAGGGGCACCCATATGATCATGAGAGAGTTAAGACATTTCTTCCCGAGCGAATCAACTGCTGATGAGGAGAGCAAGGCAAAGAGCAGACGCAAGAAGGAAGAGCAAGAAGACGAGGGCTCGTAACCGCACAAACTGAGGGGCTGCGTGATTGGGTTGCGCAGCCGACCGCCCGCGACGGAGTTCGTAGGACCCTGGAGTACTAGGAGACGACATATGGGGTTGCGCTTCAATCTTGAGCAAGCAAGCCTTGTTGGATGGCTTACGCGTCGGGACTTCCCACCTCCAATCGATGAGTTGGACTGGAGACATTGGCCCGAACCTTGGGATCGGCACTTTCGTCACCGGCGACGGCATCGCGCTCTCGAACAAAGTGAAGAAGGGGGAGGGCAAGTCTGGCGCGCACCGCGGGTTCAAATACGCGTCCTTGGGGACTTTCTTAGAGCACTGCCAGATTCGGTTGTGACTTCACAGCCAGAAGATCATGCGATTCTTCGTGAGCTCGCTACCAAGTCTCGACATGCATTTGCATCCATCGAGGAGAACGATCGAGACGCGGTCGTCTCCTCCAACGACGTCGCGCGCATTCTTGCTCCACTACGCCCTTGGTTCGACGTGCCCTTTTACTTTTTGCCGCTCGGAAGTCAAGTTCCCTTCGAGCGTTTCCGAGACTCAACGGACTACACAATGTGGCTTCGTTGCGAGGACAACAGACCTGGGACAATCACAAGAGACCTACTTGATCCGTTTCCGGCAATTAGGCAGTTGTTCACAGCTAATATACCAGCGACCGTATGTTGGACGTGGAGCGGGGATACAGTCGTCGTATCGCAAGAGAGTGCCTCGGTCGAAAGACTACTGGAAATGGTTCGGCATAGTCCACCGTGGCGCCTTTGGTCGGAGCTAAAGGGCCTGCACCAATCCGAAGCGCCCGCATTCAATCTTCTACAACTCAGCGATCTGCACTTCGGAGCGAGCGCCGTGACCAATACGAAACTCGCTTACGTCGAGCAGCACTTGCGCGACCGTATTGACGCGGTTCGAAGTACCGGAGGTGTCGTTCAACCGGTTATCACTGGCGACCTAATGGACACCCCGAGCAAGAAGAACCTGGAGGAATTCAAGGCGTTTAGGAATCGGCTCACTGATAATTCGAAAACAGAGGTCATCTGTATTCCGGGAAACCACGACATGCGCAAGAAGGGCTTTCTCTGGAAGAACTGGGAGGCACTGGCTGGTCTAGAGTGGAACAGTGTTGTCGCAAGCGATGTATGCAAAGTTGTCTTTCTATGTTTTGATACGTCACGCGATGCGAAGCTCGCTCAGGGTCGAATAGCTGACGATCAGTTCCTCGAGGTGGCGACAAGGCTCACGGAGCTACGTCGAAGAGGGAATTACTCCGACTATATCAGCGTCGCGCTGACGCATCATCATCCGTTTTCCACACGTGATGATGAGATTGACACCTTGCCATTTCTAGGGATTCGAGAGGAGCGATTCCTGCGAATGGAGAACGGCGATCATCTAGTGCGCTGGTGCGCAAGCAATAGCGTGCCCCTAATTCTTCACGGTCACAAGCACAAGCCAAGATTTGTCGGTCAGGAGATTGAATTCGAGGGCCGTACAAGATTGGTTCGAGCGGTGGGCTGTGGTTCTAGCTTTGGAATTGAAGGTAAGCCACTATCGTTTAATTGGATCACTTGGCAACCGGCCATAAGACAGTGGACCGTTTCATTCTTCGCCGATCCTGGTGATGGCAGTGGCTTCCAGGAGAAGAGGCTGGCGATTGGAGCGCAACCGGCTCTCCCGTGAGTAGCTGAAGCAGTTTTCGTTTGGGCGCAGAGGGTCAATTCAAAACATGAGCAGCTGCACCTCAAATACGAAGAACGATTCGTCGTTCTGTAAGCAGCCGACTATTGGTCCGCATCTTGGAACACTGGAGGCGGTCGTCCAGAGCTACCGCGAAACGTGCCAATCGCGCTTGGAGGCCCAACTACGTACTTTCGGCGACGAACCCACACTACAGTCTGCGGTGGCGCGGGCGGCTCTTGCTGAGACGCCCGATGGAAAGCGATACTCGCACCAACGCCGGATCAAGCGGGTGGTTCTACGAGAGATGCGGCGCCGACTTTTGGAAATCGGCTTTAGCAAGTTGCGTAGCTTCGACGAAATCCACAACGCTGTTGACCAGGCGATCGGATCGATTCGTGGTGTTGGCGACTTGCTGTTGTATGATACCGCACTCCGTATCGGCGCAAAGCTCGGAATTATGCCTGACCGCGTATATCTACACAGCGGCACGAGGCGCGGCGCTCGCGCCCTCGGGTTGCCGTCGAAGCGCCGATCAATCTCGATCGCGGAGCTACCAGTTGCTCTTCGCGGTTTGAAACCGCACGAGATCGAGGACTGCCTGTGCATTTTCAAGGACGACTTCCAGGGCGCGGCTCCGTAGCAGGAACTTGTTGTGACTCCTTATTATGAGCGCCTCAGATCAAGCGTGGCTCTGCCCGGTAGGCAAGCGGCTTCGCCGCAAGCCGACTACCGGTTAGTGATACAAAGTCAGGACAGGGCGTTACCGCTTTTCTTTTTCCTCCGCTATCAACTAGAATCCACCGCGCAATATCATTGAAGACTCGAAAGGCTTTCAGCGAACTTGGGTTTATGGATCACTCCATGTCAAAGATTAAGAACGTCCTCTTCGCGCTGTTAATCGCGTCACTGTCTCTGTCCTCCGTTGCCGCCGAAGACTGGTTGCAATTTCGCGGGCCTAACGGCACCGGGGTTTCTACGACTACGGGTCTGCCGACTGAGTTCGGCCCCGAGAAGAACGTCGTATGGAAGACGCCGCTTCCGCCGGGCCATTCCTCGCCCGTGCTGACGCGCAATCGAATCTTCATCACGGCGCACAGCAACGAGAAAGAGAACCATAAGCTGTTCGTCATCTGCCTCGACCGACAGACGGGCAAGCAACTCTGGCAGCGCGAAGTGCCTCGCACGCGAACCGGCCGCTTGGAGAACGTCAACGGGCCCGCCTCGCCAAGCCCGGTCACCGACGGCGAGAACGTCTATGTCTTCTTCCAGGAATTTGGGCTGGTCTCATTCGACGCCGCCGGCAAGGAAAGATGGAAGCTGCCTCTCGGACCTTTCAATATGTTCTACGGGTTTGGCGCGTCGCCCATCCTTATTGACGACAAGGTGATTCTGCCCATAGACCAGGACAACCCGAACTCATTCCTGATCGCGGTGGACAAGAACAACGGGCGCGTGCGGTGGAAGGTCGAGCGCCCCGGGGTCATCTCCGGCTACTCGACGCCCATCGTCTATCAACCGAAGCAAGGCGCGAAGCAGATCATCATCCCTGAATCGTTTCAGCTTTCGGCTTACTCGGTTGAGGACGGCAAGCGAGTCTGGTGGGTGCAAGGTCTAGCTTGCGAGATGAAATCGATCGCCAGCCACGACGCCGAATACTTGTATGTAAACGGCTGGGGCTTTCCTCAGAATCAGCCCGGAGAGCAGGTCAAGACCATTCCCTTCGCCGAAGCGCTCGCAAAATACGACGCGAACCACGATGGCCAAGTCGCTAAATCAGAAGTGACCGGCAAAGAGATGATGGACAAGATGCTGAGCGACGCGTTCGAAGCCTTTGACACGGACCGCGACGAGAAGCTCAACGAAAAAGATTGGGGCATCTTCCGCGCGATGCTGGCGGCCGAGAACGGATTGCTCGCAATCAAGCTCGGCGGCAAAGGCGATCAGACCTCGACCGCGATCCGGTGGCGATACACTAAACCGGTGCCTCAAGTGCCTTCGACGCTGCTCTACAAAGGCGTGCTGTACATGGTGAATGACGGCGGCATACTGATCTCGTTTGATCCGGCCACGGGCACCGTGATCAAGCAAGGGCGGCTCACGGGCGCGATCGACAAGTACTTCTCGTCGCCGGTCGGAGCCGATGACAAGGTGTTCCTGATCGGCCAGGGAGGCGCGGTGTCGGTGCTGAAGGCCACCGGCGATTGGGAGATACTCAAGGTCAACCAGCTCGACGACGAATGCTTCGCGACACCGGCGATTGCCGACGGGCGGATTTACATAAGGACTCGAAGCGCGCTGTATTGTTTTGGCAGTAAGAGCTAAGCAAAGAGTTAAAGGAAGAGTCCGTGACTGAAATCAAGAAGGAGACGAAACAATCTATGATCTGGGTGATGTTCGCTTTGGGCGCCGCGCTTTCGTGGGGTCTGTACGGACCCGTTCTGCACAAAGGACAGGTTGCGCTCGGCAATCCGTTCCGCGCGTTGCTCTGCGTAGGAGTCGCTTACTTTCTAATCGGCGTCCTGGTTCCGGTGATCGTGTTGGGAGCGCAGGGTGGGCTGAAAGACTTCAACAGCGGCGGCATAACGTGGGCGACGTTTGGCGGGGCGCTCGGAGCGGCGGGAGCGCTTTGCATCATCTACGCGTTCAAAGCTGGAGGCATTCCGACTTACGTGATGCCGCTGGTGTTCGGAGGCGCTCCGATCGTGAACGTGTTGTTCTCGATGTGGCAGCACCCGCCCAAGGCGTCGCCTAACCCGCTGATCTATGTTGGCTTCGTTCTGGTGGCGATCGGCGCGGGATTGGTGTTGTACTTCAAGCCTCAGTCGTAGGTCGATCCAATCGCATGAGTGAGAGCGAAATGCGCAGCAATGGATGGCGAAGCGGTTTCCGGGCTCCGGAAATACCCCAACTGAAGTTGGGGGACTTCGTCCTCCGTTGTCGTTCTTGTTTCATCCATCTCGCCCGCGAGATGGATGAAAAGTCTGGGGACCGAGATAGGCCGAGTTCCGACGTAGGTTGAACCTAACAATCCCCCAACTGAAGTTGGGGGGATTTCCAAAGTCCCGCGCGACTCACCTGGCTATTCGAAGCATCACCTTCACCAGCACAGGGGTGCTGGGCGTGGCGTTCAAACGCAAGATCGTTTGAGGAAGCGGATCCCCTTGGGTCAGCATCCGCGAGCCGTCTCCGCCTGCCGACTTTTCTGCTTTGGTGTATGGCAGGCCCGCGCCGCCCTCAAGCTCGAATTGCTCGGCGCGCCCACCCCACTCCTTCTCCCACTGAGCCAGCTTCGCGGACGGCACGTTGACGGGCTCCGAACTGATGGGCAGGGCAGCGAGCGGTTGAGGTGCCACGATCAAGATCAGCACTTCTCCACTATGCTCCGGGCGGCTGCGCGTCAGGGTGAAGTATGGCGGGTTGTCTTCCTGAGCCGGAAACTCGATGACCCGTCCCCCGACCACCGAGTTGTTTCCGCCGCGCGTGCGCGAGGTAGGGAAGATCAAATACGCGTCGCCAAGGCTGCCGTCGGCGTATTGCTCTCGATCGATGACGTAGAGATATCCTGTGCTCGGAGACTCGATGCTGACGCGAACACGCTCGCCTTCGCTGACGCGCGTATCGGCTTCGATTCGCTCGGCTGTCCATTCGGCGGTCTTTGATGCCTGGTGCTCGAGAATCCTTGCGTCTTTGTTGTCGGCAGGCCGCACCGGGCGCAAGCGCCACAGCGTTACGCCGATGACTGCTTCCGATGCCGACGCCGATTTGCGCAGCTCGGAAGATGAGGCCGAGCCGGTAACCGAGCGATAGGTTCGCGGTTGTTGAGGATCACGTGGCGTAGTGGATGCAGGCCGGCTCTCTTCGAGTTTCTTGACGTGCAGCCCCCGCGTCTGGTCCTGCTGTTGGGCGGAGGAATTGCGGGCGAGCAGGATCACTGCGCAGATGATGATCGCTGCCGTAGCTCGAGATGCCAGCCGGCGGCGCGCGAGGGAAGCCGCCAAAGATTCGTGATGAGCGCCGCGGTCCGCGTCACGGTCTCCTAACGATAGACCACGGCCCCGCCACGCGTGGGCCGCGTAGCGGTTACCAGGATTCCTGCTGAACATCTTCGATGAGAGCGAAGATGTACGCCGGGTCATATTCCACATCGAATCTCCTCAAGAGGGCCAGGTGTTTATCTCTAAGCAAGACGGCTGTAACTCCATAGACTACGGCTTGGCGACGATCATCTGCTGAGTTTCCCGCTCGCGGCGATAGAAGACCCGTGGACGTTGCACGCTTCGTTTGTCCACGTCCTCCACCTTTTCCTCGCCTTCCACAAAAGCGACCTTGTGTTTGAGCCCTCGCCCTTCCTTCATCTTCGCCTCTTGCATTCGAGGCACCCGATCGGTCGCATAATCGAGCCATTCGCGCAGCATCACCTGGCCGTCTTTGGGCTCACCGTCGGCGGCCGCGGACTTCAGTCCTTCTTCAACCAGCGCGTAAGTCAAATATCCGTGCCCAAGTTGCTCGGCTTCCATCGCCGCCTGATAGCTCTGCGCCGCTGTCAGAATGTACATACCCTTTTCATAAGCAAGCTGCGCCAGCCCCTTCGAATTCATTGGCCCGCGACGTTTCTCTTCGGCTTCAAGCGCCTGCCCGCTGTTGCACGCGTCAATCACCATCAGCAGGTTCCCGGCGTCGATGCCTTCGCAAGCCTGCTCGAGCTCGAGATCCGAAACGCTGTGCGAGAGGATCGTCTTCAACCCCGCTTCGTCGATCTCGGTGCGCGCGCCCGCGTATCCGAGATCGTGAGGGATCAAGTAGAAGCGTTGCTCCTGCGCGGTGCCATGCCCGGCATAGAAAACAACCACCGCGTCTTCCGGCTCCGCGGCTTTGATTTTTTCAAGGGCTGCCGGAGCGCCCGACGGCGGTTTCGCATCCGGCGAGCCCGCAAGACGTTTCAGTGCGTACAACAGGTTCGCTTTCGTCGCGTCGCGATCGAGCAACGTTGTGACTTCAATCTGTCCATAGCCGCCAAGCTTCCGTTGCTGGCGTTCGACCTCTTCGGTGAATGCGCGCGCGTCGGCCGCCGCGTACTTGAGGTTGTAGTCGGAGTTCGCGTATTGATTAACACCCACGGCAAGAACGTGAAGCGTCGACGCGCGCCTCAGCGAGTCGGCTCCGTTGACGGCAAGCGCCGCGTCCGGGCTTTTCACGTTGTCTCGGTTGAAGGCATATGCCGTTAGCTGATTCGGTCCGGCAACGACGCTGATGGTTGTCTCGAGGGTAGCATTCGGCTGGCCCTTGAGCACGTCGCCGCGCCAGAGCTTGACCAGCGAGCCGTTGCGGAAGAGACGCACATCCCGCGCGCCCGCTGGAGCTTCGCCGACATCGATCTTTATCTTCAGAGTCCGCGTCGAAACACTCGCGGCGTTTTGCGGATCGGCGAGCGCGAGACTCAACTTTGGTTGGCGGCGATCCTTTTGCGAGATGTCCGCGGCGGCCGCGATCTTCTTGCCGGCCAGAATGTCCGGCAGCAGCCCCGGGTAGTAATACTCGGTGAAGAAAATCTCGACAGGTGAAACGTCGAACGTGTTAGGTGAGAACCGCCAGAGGATCTGATTCCAGCCGCCGGGTGAGCCATCGAACAATCCATCGGGTGTTACGACTAACCAGTCATCGCCTTTGTTCAAGCTGACCATCGTGGCGACAAGCGCTCCCGTTTGCGTGTTCCACAATCGCGCGCTGCCGTCGTCGCTCCCTGAAACCACAAAGCGGCCATCGCTGCTGAAGTCGACCGCCACGATCGAGCCGCCGTGCCCCGCGAGCGTGCGAAGCTCGCGGCCCGAGGACAGGTCCCACAGCTTGATAGTGCTGTCGAAACCTCCGGAGGCGAGCATACGGCCGTCAGGGCTGAACGCGAGACCGTTGACGAAATTGTTGTGCCCTGCAAGCGAGTTCAGCTCGCTTCCTGTTTGCGTGTCCCATACTTTGATCGAGAACGTCAGGTCGTCAAAGGAAAATGTGTCCGCGGCATTGGCGGCGGCAAGATTCCGTTTGGAGCCCGAGTGCGCCGAAGCGAGTCTCCGGCCGTCGGCGCTCCACGCGAGGCTGAAAACCATCATCGAGAACGTTGACTTGAGAGTGCGCAGCTCCTGCCCGGTGCTCACCTCGCGGAGCGTGATCGGCGAGTCGAATCCCGACGCTGAAGCAACGATGCGTCCGTCCGGACTGAAGGACAATATCGAACCCGAAATGGCCTCAAACCCGCCCATCATCTGGTTTAATAAGCCCGACCGAGCAAGAGGAATCGCTTGCAGTTGCCGGCCTGTTGCCACATCGAGAAGGCGAAGATTGGTCGAGCTCTTATTGGCAGCTTTTGTTATCGGCGCGGTCACTCCCAGTGAGTCCAACACCGACATGCTGGCGCTCATATCGCCTTTCTTCATGGCCTCTTCGGCCTTCTTCATCATCTCCTGCATTTTCTTCGGGTCCTTCTGCATCTGCTCCATGATCTTGCTCATATCAGGCATTACGATGGGCTGAGCAGGCATATTGACCGGCGCTTGCGGGGATGATTGCTGCGAAGCTTGAGGACCCGGTGCTCCGGGCTTCTGAATATCTCTCTCGACGAGAGCTACAACGCTCCCGTCTCTATTGAAGGCGGCATTTCCCAATTGTTTGCCTTGAGTCAATGACACGTTTGGCAACTCGCGGCCTGTTGCCACCTCCCAGACTTTTGCGAGCGGCTGGCTGCTGCTGCCGGCAATCACGAATTTCCCATCGCGGCTCAACAAGCAGCCTCGTTCCTGCATACCAGTCTGTCTGTGCCGAGCGTAATCATCGGGCAGAGCGACGGCGCGCCGCACTCCGCCTGTAGTCAATTCCCAGGAGCTGACTGCCTGGTGCCCTGCAAGAGAAAGCGACTTCCCATCAGGAGAGAAGGCGAGATCGCTGACCGGCATGGCCGAGCCGCTCAGCGTTCTTACTTCGCGGCCGGTCGCCGCGTCCCAGAGCTTGATCTGATTGTCGGTGCCCGAAGAAGCGATGAGCTTGCTGTCGGCGCTGAACCCGACGCTGATGATCGTGCCGCTGTGCCCGGCAAGCGTATGCAACGTAGCACCGGAAGAAGCATCGACAAGATTGATCTTGTTGCTCTCGCTGACTACCGAAAGCGAGTGGCGGTCGGGACTGAAGAGAAACTTGCCGGCGAACATGATCATTGAGGAATCAGACTGGTTGGCTAACATTTTTGGAGCGGCAAAGCTCTTCAGCTCGCGCCCGGCGGCGACATCCCAGATTTTCATCGAGGCTTCGTCGCGAATCGCCAGCCACGCGCCGTCGCTGCTGAAGGCAAGGGTCGCCGAAGAGCCAGGGGATACGCCGAATTGCGTCGGGCCTGACGAGACCTTCAACGTCTGCGCTTTTCGTCCGCTCGCAACTTCCCGGAGTGTAATCTGTAGCGTTGTTTCGGCGGCGCCTTTACGCGAGACCTTCATGGTTTCGGACAGCACCGCCAACAAGCTCCCGTTAGGACTCAGCGCAATCCCATTCTGCGCCTCGATGCGGTCCTCCTTGTCGAAGGTGACCGGTTGCAGTTCCCGGCCGGCGGTAGTATCCCAGAGCCGCACCGCCGAACCGTCCGGGTTCGCTGCGGCCAGGATACGCCCATCTTCACTAAGGAGAGCCGCGAAGAAATCTTTGGCCGTCGGTATGTTCGTGCTGGCTAGCTCGCGGCCTGTCTCGACCTCCCATCGCCTGACTTTGCCGTCAGCAATCGCGGTCAGCGTGCGCCCGTCTACGCTGAACTTGAAAGGCCGCGTCAATGAGTTGGCGCCCATGGATGGAATGCCGCTGTCGAGGTGGCGCAACAACCGGCCTGAAGCGACCTCCCACAACTTGATCGCATTGCCGATCATTCCCATCGAGGCGAGCAATCGGCCATCGGGACTGAAACTGAGTTGAGTTTGCGGAGACGTGATCCCCGCCTGTAGCAAGATCTCCGGTTTGCCCGCGCCCGATTTTGTTTGATTCGGCGTGGCATTTGCCGGGTTCGGACGAACGCCGAGGCCTCGGTCGTCTTTGGGCTTCGACTCCTGGGAGGCTGAGAGAGTCAAAGCGGCGATCGAATTGATTACCAGAAGAGCAAGCATCGGCAAGCTCAAGAAACGAGATCGAGCGAGATGAATCATTACAGACCTCTTCCTTCACCGCTTACCCACGCAGGCGGCTACCAATGATCGTATGTGGATAACGATCTTAGCGGATGCCGAGTTATAAAGGACAGCGAGTTGTCTCCATCGGTGCGGGTCAGACTCTCGCGCATACGGGCACTCGCTAAGCGGTTGGTCCGTGACGCTAAATACCCCCAACTGAAGTTGGGGGTATTTTAGGGTTTCTCACACAGTCTCTTCAGTTGGGGTTTTCCGTCTTTCACTTTCGTGGCTCGTATGGGTCCTCGCGGCACGCGGCCTTCCGATGCGGATTATCGAGATGGCAAGCCAGCGCCCGCCGGAGATAAGCCGCGTAGATGGACGGGCGCTCTATGCAAACAAAGGGTAGGATCCTCCTGCGCCGCATAGGACGGAGTTTGCAAAGAGGGAACAATCAGACCGATGCCGAAACAAAGCCTGTAGCAAAAACGGCAAGCCACTTAGATAACTTACGAGGCACGTCAGAGCCGTCTGTTGGGCAAGCTGTTTGATTGGCCAATCAGTCCTCCAAACCGATCACGTGCCTATCGCTTGCTCAGCCGCTTGCTCTCGAATGATTACGTCTTGTTCGCTCGTTTGCGGACGCGTGATCAGAAACATCGCGACAAGATACAATCCCGCGCCGATCATCAACGCTTGATTGAAGCCGGAGAGTATCGCGATCACCAGCGCCGCGACTGACCCCATCACCGAGGTCGCCCCGTTCACACCCCACGCCCACGGAATAATCTCGGGCGCGTTTCGAGCCAGGATGCGTATCCCGATCGGCATCGGCATCCCCATAACCAGAGCGAGCGGCGCCATCAACACAACGGCTATCACGATTCGAAACTCGCGCGCGAGATGGACCAGTCCATAGAAGATCGGTGGAAGCGCCACGATGTAGATGAACACCAGCGCCACAACTACCATTAGCAATTTCATCAGGGCCGCGGTCAGCCGCTCTTCGCCTATTCGTCCGCTCAGGTAGCTGCCCAGCGCGCTGAACGCCAGCACCGAGAACAGCACCACCGCCAGCGAGTAAACCGGATGTCCCAGGAAGAGGATGAACTTCTGAATCATCGCGACCTCGACGATGATAAAGCCCGCGCCCAAACAAGCGAAGTATAAAAGGTACGAAAGTTTCGTTCTCAAGCCCGTCGCAAGCGCGCGGCCTCGAATCAGCACCAGCGGCCCGATGATGAACAGCAGCACCAGCACGCTTGTGATGGCGAACAGCGCAAACAGAATCGAAGTGCCCAGATTGGTCTTTTGCCACTCGCCCGTTGTTCCCTCGATCACGCTCCAGATGTTCGAGAGGCGAACCGAGTTGAAGAAGAACGGATTGTTGTCGCGCGTGGGCTCGACGTTTGTTTCGAGGCTTGCCCAAAGCGCGGCGGGATCCGGCGCCTCGATCATTTGCGTGAAGACGTTCGGCGGGCGAGAGAGAGGACTGAACAACAATTGGAAACCGCTGGTCTGCGCCAGGGCCTCGATGTCTCGAACTTCGTCGTCGGTGAACTCGCTGCGCTTGAAGATGTAGGTCGCCGGTGTGCGGTCGTAACCGGATCTCGCGTCGCGCACCAGCATTATGTGCCGAGCCGGGTTCGAGATTCCAAGCTCGTCCATCATCGCGCGGGTGAGCGTGATCAATCGCAGCAATTGATCGGGCGGCTCGAAGTACCACCGCGTCATCGTCAGCACGCCGTCGTCGGTCAGATGGGTGACGTAGTCCTTAAAGGCTTCGACGGTGTACAGATTGTTTTCGCTGAGCGAGAACGCGCCCGCCGCAGTGGCCGCCCAGGTGTCCACCATCGTAGCTTGAATGATGTCGTAGCGATCGGGCGAGTTTCTAATAAAGCTGCGGCCTTCATCGACGACCAGGCTGACGTCGGGCTGCTGATAGATCGAACCGGAATAACTCTTGAACGGCTCGGACGACATGACATCGTGAGCGATTATCGGGTTTATCTCCACCGCGGTGATGTGCTTCTGCTCGAGGACCCGCGCGGCCATCACGTCGTTGCCTCCGCCCGGACCTATTATGAGCACGTTTGCGTTGCGCTTCAGGTGGTGCGCCAACGCGCTGAGCGAGTCTCGCGCATCCTGGTGAATCGCTGAGTTGCTCGCGTCTTTGCTGATGCCGGTCGCAGCGTCCGCGTCGATCTTGATTTCGACTCCGGTATCGAAGTCGCCTTCGACCGTGATTCGCGAAAACGAGTTCCACTTTGCAAACAGCACGCTGGTCTCCTCGAAGCCCTTCGATTTGCGAATGTCGATTCGACGAGTCGCGCTGTTGTAGACGACAAGCCCGGTCAAACCTACGGCAAGCAGAAGCGAGCAGACCGCCACCGCTCGGCTGCCGCCGGTCGAAGCGCCGAACATCACTCCGGCAATTGCGGCGAGCGCCGAGACCAACAGGACTATGTTGATCGCCCCCATCGTGTTGAGCACCGGTATCAACAGCAAACACCCGAGCGCCGCCCCCGCCAGATCGAACAGATAGAGCTTGCTGATCTCCTTCGCAAGCCGCGTAATCGCAAGCGTCACCGCGCACCCGGCAAAGAAGAACGGCAACGCCGCCGCGCCGTAGATTCTCGCGAGTCGATAGTAGTTCTCCGGGCCGGTTTCAAACGTCAGCGGATTGGCCAGTATTACGTAAAGCGAAAACAGATTGCTGAGGGCGAAGAGCATCGCCGCGGCGCTCAGCCACTGACCGGTGCGTTCCGGTTTCAACCCGCGTTGAATGATGTAGACGAACACGCCGCTCGCGCCCGAGCCGAATAACGCAAGCGAGATCGCCATGAACGCGAAGTGATAGTACATCGTCGCGGAAAAGAGGCGAGTGAGTGAGAGTTCGAGCATCAACACCGAAAGCGTGATCAACGATATGCCCAGAAAGATTCGTCTGCGATTCATTCAATGTCTCCGGTGATTGACGTAATTGCCGATTGCCGATTGCCAATTGCCGATTTCGGATTGCAGATCGCTGGTTCCTTCAATCGGCAATCGGCAATCGGCAATTATGTCTTCGGTTCCAACAGCGCGGCGATAGCCTCGCTCACTTCCTCTGCTCGAGCGTCCCAGGTTGACTCTTTCACTGCTTGTTGACGGGCATCGCGCTTCAATTCCGAATCGTTGGTAAGCGCGTCTTCAACCTTCGCGATGAAGTCATCGTAGCCGCGAGAAACGCGCAGTATACCATCCAACGATTCGTATTCGTAAATCGGGGTGATCACCACCGGCTTACCGGTCGCCAGGTACTCGCGCACCTTGATCGGGCTGCCGTAGTTCACGAACTCATTGTCCGTAACCCACGCCAGCACGCACACGTCGAAAGCCGCGGCATAGCAAGGCATTGATGAATACGGCCTCGAGCCCAGGTAGTGAACGTTTGTGAGTGACTCGATGTCGAGCGGCGAAGCCCGCAAGCCAATCAGCACCCAGTGCCAATCCGGGCGCTTGCGGCTGACGTAGCGGATGAGCTCCTGATCTATCAGCCACGGATCAATCGCGCCAAAATAACCAAGGCGAGGGCGAGGCACGTCAGCTATGTCGCCGGGCTCGGTCCAATCTCGAGCCGTCGCCGATGCGAAGTGATCGTAGTCGGCTGCCTGCTCGAGCAGCCTGGCTTTTTTGGCAATCTCAGGAAACCGCGCGCGTTCTTCTTCGAACAGCTTCCGGCCCGAGTAGTAAACGAGATCGGCCCGGGCCAGCAGATCGCCGTGCATCTCGGCGATCACGCCGGAAGAGGTCGCGTGGTCCATTTGATTTGCGTCGTACTTGTCCGAGACTTGATAGATCAACGCCTGCTCGCCGATTCGGCCAACAACTTCGCGAGCAGTCGGAATTGCTATCCAAAGAATCGGGTCGCGCATATCGAATGCGATCATCAGCAGCTTGATCTGGGCTACCAGCAACCATCGATTGATCGTTCGCGCCAAGCGATTCGAATAGAATGGAAGCAGCGGAGGCGAGACGACGATCAGGCCTTCTTCGGTGACTCGCACCGGTTTGGCGTAGCTGCGCAGCTTTCGTTTGATCTTGCTGAACAAGTCGGGACTCCCAAGCGAAGGCAATCCCATGGAAATCGAATTCACAAAGACGACGCGATTCCCGGCGCGCGCCAGTCTACGCATGATGTGATTCTTGGAGTGCTGATGGTGATACCACCAGTCTTCGCCGGCGAAGCAGATTATCGATTGGTTTCGAATCATTCTGGGGCGAGAAGCGTCGAGCGAATTCGGGAAGCATCAGTTCCGCGAAGTGCAAGCTACAAAGAGACTCATGCCAAGCGGTCATGAGTTACGCGTACATGAGCCGGCCCTTGGGCTCAGGAATCGGCCGGCCGAGTTCCTTTGCGGTTTCGATCCACTCATCGATGATGATTTGAATGTTCGCGAGAGCCACGCTGTACGTTGCGCCGTCTGCCGCACAGCCCGCTAACTCAGGGGCCTCTGCGATGAAAGCACTATCTTCTTCGCTCCAGTAGATGATGACCTCGTATTTGGAATCCCTATTCATCGTCTCGTCCTCCAAGCTTATACTCTAGCTCCAGTACAGGTATCAACGTCGCACTCGGTTTAGCGCGCTGCATGATTCACACTCTACAACCATTGCGTTGGCCTCGGGCTCATAGAAAATCGTGCACGCATCTTCGCCGCAGTTGCCGCACGTCCATCGCACGGCGGGTAGCTCACCGTGAATCATCTTGATCACTTCGCCTTCGACCTCGAAATCGTAGCTGTGATCTTCCATATCATCATCAATTCATCTGGGCTTGGGCGTGTAATATCTCTTCAGCCAACTGCTCAAACCATCGAGTCCCGGCATCAGCACCCGCTCGGTAATGTTGGCCTGGTCAAGCTTGTCGCGCACTTCCCATTTCAACTCGGCGGGGATGATCACCCGCCTGCACAACTCGGGGTGCTCTTCAAGCCAGCGATCGAGCCGCGCCGTCGGGCTGGACATCATCGAGAACAACGCGAACTGATTCACTATTCGGTCGTCCAGCGACGGCGGTTCGAAGAAGACCACGAATTCATTGTCCGGCGACAGACGATCGTATTCGGCAAGGGTGCCCGCTACTCGATTCAGCATGTCAACGGTGAAAGCGTTCGAGCCTTCCTCTTGCAACAACGTCTTGAGTTTCTCCGGCAGCAGCCCGTTGGTCTTCACGAAGTCCACGCACCAGATGACTCCGTCGACGTCGTAGTCCTGAAGCCAGACGGTTGCGAAATGCATGGCAACGAACGGAGAGAAGGTCCAATCGATCAACCGTGTGGGCAAGCCGTGATGCTGAGCGAGAGCGATCCAGTTCCACATCGAATCGTCGGGCACTGAATCACGCCGCGCGTACTTGCGATAGTTGCGCAGCAGGTGCCCTTCGAGCTTCTCCGCCGCCCCGCCCAGTCTTATCAGACCGGTCTTCAGGTCATAAGCTGAATTGCCCAGGCCGCGAAACGCCAGGTTGGACCGAAAGCGCGCGAGGGGTTCTTCCCACGATCCCTCGTAGAGCCGCTCGTTCAACTCGTGCCAGTTTGATATGCGGATATCGTCCACCAGGATCTCTCTAGGCTAGCGCAGACTCTAGTCTGTGCGAGCCAATAGCGCAGCACAGAATTCGCCGGACACAGACTAAAGTCTGCGTCACGTCACTTGGCCGTTGCGGTCAGCTCGTTCGATTGAATACCCTGCGAAGTTACAACGCGTATCCGCATGGTAGTGCCGGCAGCCGGCGCCGATTGAGGCCCAATCTTGGCTGAGATGAAATCGGCCGCCTCGAAGCTCGCAAAGTCCAACGGCACCGGAGAACCGTTCGCCGTTACGGAGACCGTTCCCGCAACCGGGAAGTTTGCGCCGAAGATCTTCAGTATCAATGCGCCTGACGCTTTCTTCTTTACCTTGACGTTTGTAATCTGAGGCCCGACCAGCGTGCCCGCGACGATCTCATTGGAAAGGTCCGAGGGCGAGGGGCTGCTGTTGCGCACGCGCACGGCCAGCGGCCCGGCTCTGAACCTAATTGTTGGATTGCTGTCCAGGAAAACAGCCCTTGTAGTGGCGCCGGGCGGAGGATCGATTGTCGGACCAGATACTACGAGAGTGTCATTGATGAAAACTTGAAGATCAGACTTGAAGCCTGTGCCATTGACCACTACCACAAGATTTTCTTCTCCTGCAGGGGCCTGTTGCACCTGTGTGCCGTTAATAAGTCCGCCTCTAAACAGCACCGCCGAAGTGAGGACCGGAGTCGGCGCCTGCTCGGGCGCAAGCATGCCAAGCTTGGCCGACAGTTTCTTGCCGCTGAAGATGTAGACGTTTCCTCCGTTAAAGACTCCGTTGCCGAAGCCGTCGCCATGCATAGCGTTTGCAATGTAGTCAATGTATCCGTCGCCGTCGACGTCCGCTCCCGTCAACCGGTAAGAAAACTCATCTTCGGTTTGCGCGCCGGCAAGTCTGAAAATGCGCACACCAGCCGGCGGATCGTAGAACTTAATGACCGGCGGAAGGAAATCACGCTGGCCGTAGATCACTTCAGTGACCCCGGCGTCCTCGCGCTCCTCGCCATTCACTATGAATGTCCGCTCGGGGCTGCCGATAAACAGATCCGAGAGACCGTCCTTGTTTATGTCGTAGGTCCGAACCGAGTCCCCGGCGCAATCCAATACATGTTCGCCATAGATCGACGAGATTCTTAGCCCTGATGCGTCGGGATTGGCGAGATCGATAAACGCTCCGGGCAAGTTCGCCGCGCCGTAGATGACGTAGACCGCGCCTGTCTGGCCTTTATTGTCGGGAGCCGAAGCCCGCAGCGCGCCGATTATCAAATCAGTGCGGCCATCTCCGTTCACGTCGCCGCTGTGGAGCTGCGAGCCAAGGAAGTCGAACGCGTTAGCCCCGACTACGTGGGTTGCGTTGGCAGGCGGGTTACTGAGAAGTGTGTTCGGCGGCCAGTTTTGCTGTCCGTAGATCACGTAGGCTTCGCCGCACCCAGGTCGTTGCCCGCCGAAACTCGCAGCTTTCCCGGCGTGACCATTGTCTTGGTCGCTTGGCGTGACGTAGAAACCCGAGTCGCGGTTGATTGAGCCTCCGATAATGACGTCGCCGATCCCGTCGTTATTGATATCGCCGACTTGCAGCGCTGCGCCCCAGTGATCTTCCTGGCCCGCGCCAACTATGCGAGCGGTCCGGACTCCGGCCGGAGGGCTTGCCAGGTCGATTACCTGCGGCAGAGACAACGAGCCGAACACAATATAAGCGCCGCCGGCATGCTGGTTCCCAGCCACATTGATCTGGTCCGACCCGATGATGATGTCAGCTATCCCGTCGCCGTCGAGATCGCCTTCGTCGATCCATATTCCCATTCGCCCGCCCGGCTGCGGGCCGTAGATCGCAATGACGCCGGGTACCGGGTTGCCGTCCAGCGTGTTGAGATCCGCGTTAAGGCTGAAGGTCCGCGAGCCCAGAACTACATAAGCCGCGCCCCGGTTATCCGCGATTCCGCCGCCGGGTCCGTCCTGCAAGGCGGCTCCGATCGCCACATCGCGTATTCCGTCTCCGTTTACGTCGCCGTTAGCGGACACGGAAGTTCCCAGCAGATCACCCGAACGCTGCCCGGTCAGCTTGAAGATGTTTGGTGGGTTTTGAGCAGCGTCGACGAAGCCACTGTCGCGTCCATCGCTCAAATAAAAACTGACTACGCCATCGTTGTCGCGGGTTCCAGTGCTGCCGTACATCCCGCAGACGATCACGTCACCGCGCCCATCCCCGTTGATGTCTCCGGCGGCAACAGGCAACCCGATGTCGCCCTGCAACCGCAACCCGCCGAACAGCACAAGCAAGCCGTCTTGATTGAAGTTTGCAGTGTCAACCGCCAGTTCAATCGCGCCGCCTTGAGCGGTAGCTCGAATCGAGATAAGTGGCAATACCAACGAAAGAATGAGTCCGAGGATTAAACCCTTGTAACCCTTGTACGCCCTTGTACCCTGTTTACTCATTTGACCTCGAGATGAATTGGCCCGCGCGAGAGTGTCTCTCCGTGGGCTGATGATTATACAATGCGGTCGAGCCGCATTGCGAACGTTGCGTCGAGCGGTGGGTTCTTGGTTTCTAGTTTGTGGTTTCTAGTTTCTGGTTGTATCCGTGCGAATCCGTCAAACCCGTGTGATCGGTGGTCTATTAGTTCGTAAGAATCGCATTGCCAGCGCCGAATACACCACGGATCGACACTGAATCGGCGGACTTGCGCGGATACAACCAGAAACCAGAAATCGGAAACCAGAAACTAGAAGCCGGCCGCCAACCATAAACTAGAAACCAGAAACTAGAAACCAGATCGGGATGGAAGAAAAGTGAAGCCGTGGCCGTCTAATCAACGATTTATGGATGGCTACACTTATGGAGCAGCTCGCAATAATGAGCGAACGCCAAACAGAGGCTGAAACAATCGAGGCTTGCAAACAGGGTGACCGGGATGCCTTTCACGACCTGTTTGAAGCACACAAAGATCGGGTGTACACGATCGCGTTTCATTACAGCGGCGACGAGGCAATGGCGCGCGATGTGTGCCAGCAGGTCTTTCTGAAGCTCTTCACGAGCATCAACCAGTTTCGCGAGGACTCACAGTTCACGACCTGGCTCTATCGCATAGTAGCTAACGCGTGCGCCGACGAGCACCGGAAGCGAAAACGGTTCGTGCCGTTCAGCCCCGAGATCGAGGCGAGGAATATGGTGGCGAAGGGATCTCAAGAGGAAGCCTATAACAAGAGACAGGTGGCCGAGTCGGTTCGCGGCGCGATCGCCGAGCTGACACCGAAGCTGCGATTGCCGATCTTGCTCAAATATGTAGAGGGGCTGTCGTACGACGAGATAGCGGAATCGCTCGGGCTCTCCATAGGCACGGTATCCTCGCGGCTTAATCGGGGACACAAGATGCTGGCGCGCAAGCTGGATCATCTGCGCGGCGAGTTGGCAGCAGGGGAATGAAGATGTTTACAAAGCATGTGATCAAAAAACTATCGGCATACTGCAACGGCGAGTTGCCGGCTCAGGAGGCGCGCGGCGTGCGCGAACACCTGCTGGCGTGTGAGCGATGCCGCAACCAGCACGGCGAAATAAAGCTCGGTATGCAGTTGGCGCAGCAGCTCCCGCCGGCAACGGCTCCGGCCGGGATGTGGAGCGAGATCGAGGCGTTGTTGGATGAGCGTTCGCCTCGGCCGGACTTCCAACCGAAGGCTCCGAGGCTTGCCTTCGGCTTCAGTTGGTTTCGCGTTGCCGCTGCCACCGCCGTGCTCCTGGTCGCGGTGACGATTGGATTGATGTGGTTCAATTACGCTCCGGGAGTTAAGTGGCCTGTTGAAAGTTCCGGGTCGGTACGAATCGATGGCAACCACATCAGTGACAAGGGGAGCATTGCCGCCGGCGAAACGCTCGAGACCGACAATTCATCGCGAGCACGGATCACGATAGGCGTGATCGGAGAGGTTGAACTGGATCCGAACTCGCGCATACGACTGGTGCAGACTCGACTCACGGAACATCGTCTCGCGCTCGATCGTGGCCGAATGAGCGCGAAGATCACAGCGCCGCCACGGTTCTTCTTCGTCGACACGCCCTCAGCGGTGGCGATCGACCTCGGCTGCGCGTACACGTTCGAGGTGGACGATGCGGGTCGAAGCTTCTTGCACGTCACTTCAGGTTGGGTCGAGCTGGTTGGCAATGGACGTGAGTCGTACGTCCCGATCGGCGCGATGTGTGAGGCGCGGCTTGGATTCGGGCCGGGGACGCCCTACTTCGACGATGCTTCTGAAGATTTCGTGCGCGCGCTCGAGAAGTTCGATTTCGAAGGCGGCAGCCATTCAGAGTTCAGCACAGTGTTGAAAGAGTCTCGCGAGCGCGACACGTTCACGTTGTGGCATCTGTTATCGCGGGTCGAGGGTGACCGGCGAGTTCAGGTGTTAAACCGGATGATCGAGCTGGTCGGTTTGCCGAACGGCGTGACGCGAGAAGGAACGCTGCAGCTCGATCCGAAGACGCTCGAAGCCTGGAAGGATGAGATGGACACGGTGTGGTTCTAGAATATGACCCGAGGTAGACGATTGCGGAAACACTCGGCTTGGATAGCCGGCGCGCTGCTCATCCTGCTGATCATTTCAAACGTCCACCACCTCTCACGCTCGGGCAAGCCCGCTGACCAAAATCGCGGAGCACCGCCCGCAAGCGAATCGTTAACGCCGATCGTCGAGCAGTACGCGCCGTTCGTCTACGCTGAGACGGGCAAAAGCGGCGGCCGGCAGGACGTCATCTCGAACATTGACTTCGACGGCGATCTCGAGGGCAACAACAACTGGGAGAACTTCGATCGTTTCGTGCTGAAGCCAACTGTCTACTACGCCGTTCTGGAAACCGAGACTCATTACTTCATCGCGTATCACTTGTTTCACCCGCGCGATTGGAACCGCTTCACCGTGTGGCTGAACGACACTCACGAAAACGACGGCGAGAACTTTCAGGTGGTCGTCCGTAAGAGTGACGGTCGCGTTGTGCTGCTGTGGACCCAGGCTCATTACCGCAGCAGCGTGTACACGATTTCCGGCTCAGGCATCGAGTCTGGCGCGACACGAATGGCAGGCCAGTTTCAAACCGTCGACTCGAACAGTGTGCCGAGCGACGAGGGAACTCACGCTTGTGTATTCGTGGAAGCGGAGGGTCACGGCATCTATGGAACGCTGGACTCGGACAGCGAAGTGCGCGTGAACGCGGACGGCACTTTCGGCTTCAAAGGCGGGATCGGTCTGCTGTTCCGCCCGGCGCGAGCGGGTGAAGAGGTGAAGGAGCCGGAGAACACAAGCTCAGGTCAGGTCGCTTATCAGCTCGATTCAACAACGATGAAGCTGTGGCCGTTGCTTCGAGATGGAAGATTGACCGGCGACGGCAAGCTGCTCGACGGGTCATATCGTTATCAGGACGAGCTTGTAGACATCGAAGAGGTCCCGCGCTTTTACGATGGGAACCGATTCAGCGGGCCGTTCGGGAGCGATCGAGGCATCTCCCCCTTCGCTCTTGATTTTTCGTTCGATCGCGGAACGCTGGGCGCGCTGTTCTTCAACCCGGCGAAGCGATACGCTGAAGCGCTGAAGATCACTGGTCCGTGGTCACATGAATATACCAACTATCCGTTTGCGAGATGATCGGTGCGAATCCGTCAAACCCGTGTGATCGGTGGTCTATGAGTTCGGAATAATCACATTGCCAGCGCCGCATAGACCACAGATGACGCTGATTCGGCTGATTTGCGCGGATACCTTCCTAAGGCTCCTGCCTGAGCCGCCACGGCGGATTCAGCCTGTTCTCTCCGGCATAGTAAAGGCAAATCAGGTTGCCATCGGGATCTCGCAGATAAGCCTCACGCCAGTGCCAGTGTTGGTCTGTTGGTTCGGACTCGAACCGGATACCTCTTTGCTTAAGCTCGGCGACTTTCTCATCGAGGTTCTCGCATTCAAAGTAAACGACTGGCTTTTCTCCCGGTGCGACTGCATCCACGACATGAATTGAAAAGGTCGCGTCGCCATCGGGACAAACGAAGCGAGCGTAGCTGGGCAAGCTGGCGACGATCTGAATCAGCCCGAGCTGCTTATAGAACTGGACTGATCTAGCTACGTCGGTTGATGGGACGGTGACCTGATTGAGATTCATGCGATAGACGTCCAAACCCTCGCCGCTGATTTTGATTCTGGTCCTAACATAGCCTCTCGTTGGGCGGGTGACAAACAAACCGGTATGAGCTCATTGAAGGGGAACTATTCGCGTCTCGCTCACCAGCCTCACACACCAAAGCGTCTCCGGTAACCTGTTCCGCAGCGTTGACGGTTACCTGATTCAGAACCCAATTGGCAGGCTATGGCTTACGCCGGGAGTTATCTTCAGCGAGTTCAGCGGTGTGATCCCGGATCTGGTTTTTGTGCGCCACGAGCGGCTCACAACTCAAGTGTTGCTAAGGCAATGATTCAGAAGCGGTGAGCCTTTGCCTAAGTAGCTTACTGACCTGGAGACTCATATTATCGTGTTTGATAAAGGCAGGCTTGAAGATGGCTTCCAGTTGGCGCTCGATGCGATCGAGGCGTACTTCCACCGAATCAATCCGCTGGTCGAGTCGCTTCTCCACTTCTTCAACTCGGGTCTCCACCGAATCGAATCGCGCGTCGAAGCGCTTACCTAGTTCTTCAACTACTCGCTCGGTATTCCGCTGGTTGAGCCACGAAGCGCCGAAGATGGAGAGCACCAGTGCAAACACGGTGATCGCAGCGGAAAGGATCGCAATGCCTTGACTCATACGGCGCTTAGTATACTGGAATCTGAAGTCCTTGACTACGCTTTGAGCCGCGAGGTATAAGCCTTCTGACGACATTGTTGGAGAGTTCCCCATGAAAACACTGCTGCTCAACCCGCCTTCATTCCCCAATTTTGATGGAGGCGCCGGTTCGCGCTGGCCCGCTGCGCGTGAGATCGCGTCGTTCTGGTATCCGGTTTGGCTGACGTATCCAGCGGGCATGATCAAAGACAGCCGGTTGCTCGACGCGCCGCCTCACGGGGTCACCCCGGAGGAGACGATAGAGATTGCGAAAGGGTACGACTTCGTCGCTCTTTACACCAGCACGCCGGGATGGAAGAACGATGTGCGGCTCGCCGAATTAATGAAGGCCGCGAAGCCCGATCTCAAACTCGCGTTCGTCGGGCCGCCGGTCACTTCGCAGCCCGATCAGGCGTTGACTGCATCCGAGGCGATCGACTTCGTGGTCAGGAAGGAGATCGATTACTCACTCAAGGAGTTCGCTGAGGGGAAAGAGCTCGATGATATTCAAGGCGTGAGCTATCGAAAGGATGGCCGCATAGTTCACAACGTGGACCGGCCGCCGCTTCACGATCTGGACACGCTGCCGTTCGCGTCGGACATTTACAAACGCGACCTGGACATCACCAGGTATAACGTTCCGTTTCTGCTTAACCCTTACATCTCGTTTTACACGTCCAGAGGCTGCCCGGCGCTTTGCACGTTCTGCCTTTGGCCGCAGACGATTAGCGGGCATGCGTGGCGCACACGAAGTCCCGAGAACGTCGCCACCGAAGTCAAACGCGCGTGGGAGCTGTTCCCTAACCTTCAAGAGATTTTCTTCGACGATGACACTTTCGCGTGGGCGAAGAACCGAACGATCGCGGTGTGTGAAAAGCTAAAGCCGCTCAAGACGACCTGGTCGTGCACCTCGCGAGTACACACCGACTACGAGACGCTCAAGGCGATGAAGGAAGCCGGCTGCCGCTTGCTGATCGTAGGCTTCGAGTCCGGCGATCCTCAAATACTAAAGAACATCAAGAAAGGCGCGACCGTCGAGCAGGCTCGCGAGTTCATGAAGAATTGCAAGAAGCTCGGCATAGTCGTTCACGGCGACTTCATCATCGGCCTCCCGGGTGAAACGCCCGAGACGATAAAGCGCACAGTAAAGTTCGCCGAGGAGATTGATTGCGAGACGATTCAAGTTTCAATCGCCCACTCCTACCCTGGCACTGAGCTCGACGACTATCTCAAGAAGAACAACTTCTTCACCCAGATCGAGGATATGACCGACGAGATGGGCCACCAGCTTCCGACTATTCACTATCCGGGTCTGAGTCGTGAAGAGATCGTGCAGGCGGTCGAGCACTTCTACGATCGCTATTATTTCCGCCCGAGGATTATCTTCAGGATCGTTCGCCGCGCGGCATTCAACGGGCACGAACGCAAGCGCCTGTACAAGGAAGCGAAGGAGTTTCTCCAGCTTCGCGCGAAACGGAAAGAGTTCGTAGCAGCGCAAGCCAGCAGATGATCCGCCAGTCATCAGGTTCGACAGCACAATCTAGCGCTGCCTCTCGAAGTAGAGGCAGCGCTAGCGCGCTTTTGCCTGAAACTCGCATCGACAACACCTCGCGCGGAGGCGCCGCAAAGCAACGACGGTTGATCGTCAACGCTGATGATTTCGGCATCTCCGCGGAAGTCAACGAAGCAGTCATTCGCGCGTTCAGGGAAGGCGTGCTGACCAGCACCAGCCTTATGGTGACCGGCGCCGCGTTCCAGCAGGCGGTCGACCTTGCGAAGGAGAATCCAGGTCTCGCAGTGGGGATTCACCTGGTCACGGTCGTGGGAAAAAGCGTGCTTCCGCATTCGGAGATTCCGGCGCTGGTCGATAAACAGGGGAACTTCTCAAACAACTCGACGCTGGCCGGGCTGAAGTACTATTTCTCCCGGCGGGCGCGCCGCGAGCTGAGAAAAGAAATCGCCGCGCAGTTCGAGAAGTTTCACTCGACGGGCTTGCCGCTTTCGCATATCGACGGACATCTTCATCTGCACGTGCATCCGGTGATCTTCAACGCCGCGCTCGAACTAGGCGCGAAATACGGCGCGCGGCGTATGCGAGTGCCCGCTGAAGAGCGGGAGCTCGCCCTTGCGTTTGATCGCACCAATGTTCTTCGGAAGACGATCCACGCGATGTTGTTTGGCGGGCTCGGGCGATACATGAAAAGGAACTTGCGCGCTAGCCGCTTCATCTTTCCGGAGCGGGTATATGGCAATCTTCAAAGCGGCAGAATGAGCGAGCAGTACTTTCTTTATGCGCTCGACAACCTTAGCGCCGAAACCAGTGAGATATATTTTCATGCGGCTGTTTATGCTGACGACAAACTGCTCAACGATGAGGAGCGTCAGTGTTCGATTGAGTTCGAAGCGCTGACGAGCAGAAAGGTAAAGGAAAAAGTGCACGAGCTTGGCATCAAGCTGACCAACTACTTTGAAACGGAAGCGACCCGATGAAGACAACTGCCGTGCTGATCACCGCAATCTTCGCGCAAGCCTTCGGCGATGTATGCCTGACCAAAGGAATGAAGGCGATAGCTTCGTTGGAGACGGGCGGCGGCGGTTTCTCCGAATCGCTCTCGCAAGTCTTGCATATCGCCCTTCAAGCAATGCAGAGCCCGCTGGTGTGGGTCGGCACGCTGCTGCTGATCGTGTTCTTCCTGCTGTTCTCGGCGGCGCTTTCGTGGGCGGATTTGAGTTTCGTGCTCCCGGCTACCGCGTTCGGCTACGTGTTGAACGTCGCGGCGGGTTATTACTTCTTAGGCGAATCAGTCTCAAACAGAAGATGGATGGGCGCCGTGATAATCACTCTAGGAGTTCTGTTCGTCTCGCGTTCCGGCGCTCGCGCGGCCGAAGCGCCAGGCGACCAGTTGCCAGCAGCAGGAGTTCTGGAATGATGACCGCGGTGCTGATTGCGCTCGTCGTACTTGGCGGTTCGGCGGGCGATGTGCTCATAACGAAAGGCATGAAGCAACTGGGCGAGATTTCAACGCTTCATGCCGGAAAGCTGCTTCGCATTGCTTGGCGCGCAATCACGAATCGATACGTTCTGACCGGCGTGCTGTTCATGGCAATAAGCTACTTCTCGTTCCTTGGGGCGCTGAGGCTTGCCGATCTGAGCCTCGTGCTTCCCGCAACTTCGATCAGCTTCGTCATCACGACGATCGCAGCACGGCTCTTCCTAAGAGAGACGATCAGCGCGACACGTTGGGCCGGCATTCTGCTGGTCTGCATTGGCGTCGCGCTGATCTCGATACCTTCGTAGCCCAGATAAACGTTGATACACGTTGCCTACATAGCGATCAAGGTCATCCTGGCCGGCTGCGCGCTGGCAGCCAACGTCTATTATCTATTGTCCATTGTCGCCGCGTTCAGATTCTTTTCAAGGCCCAGGCTGGATGACAGCGTCAATTTTCTACCGGTGACGATAATGATTCCGCTGCACGGGGCCGATTTCAAAGCATACGAGAACTATGCCCGGTTCTGCCGCCAGGACTATGCCCAATATCAAATCGTATTCGGCGTGCGCGACTCGCGTGACTCTTCGGTGCCAATCGTTCAAGAGCTAATCGCAAATTTTCCTGATCGAGACATAGCCCTGGTCATCTCTGAAGAAACGATCGGGGAGAATCTTAAGGTGAGCAACCTTCACAACATGCTCGGGCACGTCAAGTACGAGCAAATTGTCATCGTCGACAGCGACATTCGAGTTAGCCGCGACTACCTGCGCAAGATTCTCGCGCCCCTTTCAGATGAGCGAGTCGGGCTGGTGACCTGTCTCTATCGCGCAGCGGAAACACCTGACTTCGCATCGAAGCTCGAAGCGGTGGGAATATCGACGGAGTTCGCACCGGGTGTGCTGATGGCGTGGATGCTGGAAGGGGTGAAGTTCGCGCTGGGGTCTACGATGGCGACGACGCGGACGAGGCTTGAAGCGATCGGAGGATTTCGAGCGCTTGCTGACTACCTCGCCGATGATTTCATGCTTGGCAATCTGATCGCGAAGTCCGGCTATGAGGTTTGTCTTTCTGATCACGTCGTCGAAACGGCGATGCAGCCCGCCGGCTTCACGGGGATGATGCGGCATCAGGTGCGATGGGCTCGCTCGACTCGGATCTCGCGGCCGGCAGGCTATCTCGGCTTGATCTTGACTTACGGGACTGCGCTGGCGCTGTTGAACGTGGCGGTCGATAACGCGTCGAGGTTCAGCCTATTGCTGCTCGCCACGACGCTGGTGGTGCGCCTGACGATGGGTTGGATGATAGGGGTGCATTGGCTTGGCGATAAGATTCTGAAGAAGTATTTTTGGCTTGTGCCGGTGCGCGATCTGCTGAGTTTCGCGATCTGGTGCTCGAGCTGGGTCGGCAAGAGAGTTGAATGGCGCGGGCGGCTGTTCGAGGTCGCCCGCAACGGAAAGATGATTCAGGTTGGAAGAGAGGAAACCCACGCTACGCAAGTTCATTCTTCGTGACGCGTCTCCAATAGACAGCAACACAAGAATGGGACACTACCACTCTTGACCGAGCACAATCGTCCGGCTACACTCGATCTGGCCTTCAGTACGTAAGTCGCTAGAGGAGCGCCGATGCGCAAAGAAGCAGAGGTGAAGAAAATCAACCTGAGACCGTCGCTGCGTCCCAGACGCGAGATCACATCGCGCAAGGAGGAACTGCAGCGGTTTCGGAGCATCGAGGAGTGGAGGCGCGCCCACTTTGAAGAGTTCAAGAAAACCCACCCCAAGGTCCGCAATCCGCATTGAGTGCTACGTTCCAGAACGCCTTGACCAGGATGCTTACAACATAGCCTTCGACTGGCTGTCTTCATCATCGAGTGAAGATAGAGTCTGGATGGATGGCGATTTTCACCTTGGTTAGTGCCGCGTTTCCTTCTGCCTGGAACCCCAATGTTGGTTTGTACTCCAAGAATGCATTAACCGAGAAGAGCCAAACGCGATTATGCTGTGGCCTGATGACGGGCCGCGAGCTGACCGCATGCAGCCGAGATGTCTTGGCCTCGCGGACGACGGATGAACGAAGGCAAGCCGGCATCGGTCAGGATCTTCTGAAAAGCGAGTATTCGATCCATCGGCGAGGAGGCATAAGGAAGTTCCGGCGCCGGATTGTGCGGAATCAAATTCACCTTCGCTCGAATGCCCGACAGCAACCGCACGAGCTCGCGGGCTTGTTGATCGTTGTCGTTTATTCCATCCAGCATCACGTATTCGAATGTCAGTCGCTCGCGCTCGCTCAATGGATAACGGCGGCACGATTCGATCAACTCACTCAGCGGGTACTTGCGATTGATCGGAAACAAACGGTCGCGAATCTCGTCGTTGGGCGCCGTCAACGAAATAGCCAACCTCGGCCTGACTTCTTCCTTTGCAAGATCGTGGATTCGCGGAACTATTCCGGCCGTTGAAAGAGTCACGTAACGGGGCGCGATCGCCAGGCCTTCCTGGGCGGCGAGCAAGCGCACAGCTCTGATCACCTGGTCGTAGTTCAGCAGTGGCTCGCCCATTCCCATCATCACTATGTTCGTGCGGTGCGGCACCGCGACTCCTTTGCCATAGACCTGATTCAGGACGATGATCACCTGGGAGACCATTTCGCCAGCCGTCATATTGCGCTTCAGTCCGAGAACACCGGTCATGCAAAAGCCGCAAGCAAGCGGGCAGCCGACCTGACTCGAAATGCAGATCGTGTCACGGCGCTCTTCGGGCATGAACACCGACTCGACTTCAGATCCATCGACGAGCCTTAAAAGGAATCGGCGCGTTCCGTCTGACGATAGAAACACGCTTTCGATTTGCATGTTGGTAACGACCGCCGCCTCTCCCAGAATGCGCCGGAGAGTCTTGGGCAGATCGGTCATTGAATCCACGTTCGTAATTCGGCGACGGTAGATCGCGTCGTGAAGCTGCCGCGCGCGATAGGGTTTCTCGCCGAGCGCAACCATGAATTCGCGCAACCCGTCCTGGGTGAGACCAATCAACTCGGTTTGTGTGTCTTTTGTGACGCCGCTCATCGAAGGGATTATATGAACCCGCGCCTCGGATCAGCAAGAAGCTCATCTGCGAGACTGGGACATGTGAATATCTCTAACTCGGCATGCTATGCTGAGTTAGTTCAGACGATCCACCTCGGCTCCCTGAAAAACAGACCGTTTTTCGACGGCTGCTTTGCGGCCTAACCGCTGTCTTACGAGTGGCCGATGAGTGTAACCCATAAGGTTCATCAGTGTACTAAACGGGGCCTGTATTTGTGCGCGCAAAGGACGAACCCTTATCATGCATACATTTACGGCGTGGTATGCCATTTGCCAACCTCTTTGTGGATCGATGCAATCGTGGATCGATGCAATCGTGGATCGATGCAATCGTGGATCGATGCAATCGTGGATCGATGCAATCATGGAATCGATCAGGGAGGTTACTATGACAGTCAATTCATTTAGGCAAATGACGATCGCATCTGTTATTGGCGCGGCGTTACTCCTGGGGACAAGCGTCCAAGCGAGTGCGCAGCAAACCGATGAGCAGCGCCGACAACAGAAGGCTGAACGGAAACAACAACAACAGCAGCAGGCTCAGCAGCAGCAGAGCCAACAGCAACAACAGAAGGCTGCGCGAAAACAGCAGAACCAGACCCAGGCGCAGCAAGCGCAACAGCAGCAAGCGCAACAACAGCAGCAGCGCCAGGCCGCAAGAACTCAAAGGCAGCAGACACAGGCCCAGCAGGAGCAGGTTCTTCAGCAGCAGCGCCAGCAACAGAAGGCTGCACGGCAAGTACAGAACCAGGCCGAAGCGCAGCGTCAGCAGCAGCTAGAACAGCAACGTCAACAGCAGCTTCAACAACGGAGCGGTCAAGTCCAGCGCGGGACACGCCAGCAACAATCGCCGCAATTGGCGCAGGAGCGACAGCGTCGCGACGAACTAGGCCAGCGGCAGCGGCTGGATCAGTATCGGCAGCAACAGATTCAGCAGCAACGCCTCGATTCGCAGCGTCGGCAGATACTCGAGCGGGAACGCCGGGTTGCGCAGTTGCGTTATCAGCAGCGCTATTTCGATCGTCTGCGTCAGGATCAGGCCCGGCTGCAAAGCTGGAGCTACACCTACGCGCCTACACAGTATCGCTACAATCGCGGTGGCAGATACTACGAGGTAAATAACTATGGCGCAGACATGCTTCGGCAGGCTGTGAGGTACGGCTATGAGGAGGGCGTCCGCGCTGGCCAATCTGATCGAGAGGATCGTTGGCGCAACAACTATCAGGAGAGCTTCGCGTATCAGGACGCAACCGCCGGTTATAACGGGTACTATGTTGATCTACCCGAGTACCGCCACTACTTCCGCGAGGGTTTCCGGCGCGGCTACGAGGACGGCTTCAACGGCCGGTTCCGCTACGGCAGCAACTCGAACGGAGTGTTTAGCTTGCTAGGCAACGTTCTGCAGGGAATCCTTAATCTGCAGACCTACAACTACTAGTCTGCGATAGTGCAGACGTAAAGAGAGACGCCCGGCTCCGCTGATGGCAGCGAAGCCGGGCGTTTGTTTTTCAACGGCCGGTCACCGAGAACCATTCCCCGCTGACCTCGACTCTGTCGGGTGTGAGATTCCCAACCGACAGGTTGCGGCTGACCGCGAGGCCGCCCCACGAGGGTATCGCTGACGGTTTCGAAGCGGCTGTTGGCTACAAATCCAGTTCGGGTTGCGAACGATTATCGAGTCCACCTGCCGCTTGGGATTCTGACCGGACCTGCGTGGAAAAACTTCTCAGGCATCATCACGCCGTCCTTCTTGAACACCATTCCGTTCTTCATGACGAACTGCACGTTGCGCAACGCGTCGATGTCGCTGAGCGGGTCGCCCGCGACCGCGATCAGATCGGCGAAGAAGCCCGCTTTGATCGGACCGCGCTCCTTGATGATATCCGCCGCCTTGTAGCCGTTGATCGTCATCGCACGGAGGGTGTCCGCCGGGGGAATGCCGGCTGCTTTCCACGTCTCGATGAAGGCGATCGTCAGGTCACCGCGGCTCAACCAGTCGCCTGTCTTCTCGTCCTTCATACGCTCGTTCCAGTAGTCGAGGTCCGTCGAGAAGGTCAACGGCACTTTTTTCTCCCACGCGTCGCGCAGCTTGGCGACCACTTGTTTGAAGGCCGCCTCACTGCCCCGGTACTTTGTGAACGGCGTGTCGGTCCCCGCGAGGAAGATTCCCTTTTCGGCCATCTGCCGATGATGATCGGGCGTAAGCGCATTGCCGTGCGCGATGATGTAGATGCCGGCATCAATCGCGCGCTGCGCTCCCTCGGCTGTCTGAACGTGCCCTTCAACTTTGCAGCCGCCCTTCGCGGCCTCGCTGATGGCCAGCTTGATGTCCTCGACCGAGTAACCCCAGGGCTTGCAGTCGATGCACAGCTTGATCGCCCGGGCGCCGAACAGCATGTTCTCACGGATCGCGCGGACGATCTCGTCTGGGCTGTTCGCGTCGATGTATTCAGGAAAGACGATGTTGTGCTGCTTGTACATTTCCGGCGTCGGCCAGAACTGCCCGCCGGTGCTGCCGATGATAATTCCCGAGGGGATTATTGTCGGCCCCGGCAGCCAGCCTTGCTCGATCGCCTGTCGCAGCGCGGTATCCGCATAAAGCCCGTTGTTTCCCACGTCTCGAATGACGGTGAAGCCCGAGTTGAGAAGTTGAATGCCGTTCGAGGCGGCTTGAATCGCGCGCAACGCCGTCGAGTCCATGACGTAGGTGAGGTAGTAGTAGTTGTTCTCGGGCTGATCCTTGTAAGTCATGGCCATATGCGTGTGCGCATCGACCAGACCTGGAAGCACCGTGAGTTTTCCGAGATCGATGATCGTCGCGCCGGCGGGAATGGCGAGGTTGGGACCGACGGCGGTAATCTTCTCTCCCTGAATCAAGATCACCTGGTTAGCAGCGACTGTCCCGGTTTCAGGATCAATCAAACGTCCGGCCTTGATCGCGGTAATCGGCGCGGGCTGCGACTGCGCGGCCGCCTCAGCCAGTGGCATCGCCAAGATCAGACAGAATGCGGCTAGTCTCATTCTCATGATTTGCTCCTCGAGTCAGGGTTAAGAACTGGGTTATTCACGCAACGCCAGCCTTGTGCGCTGAATCGCGCTCGGCGCGATCATCGCGAGTTCAAGCGGACGTCTCTGCGGCAGTTGCCAAGCCACACCTTACTGGAACCGGCAGGAGTTGCTCAAGCACAGGGCAAGGCTCATTCACGACATTACGCTTGACAGACAACCGTAAATCAAAATAGGTTCACCATTCGCTCGAAGGATTCCAGCAGCCGCGCCCTGGGGAAAAGGGTATCGAACGAGTGGCTGTCACATCCGTTATCTCAAGCTTCGCCAGAAGACGGCGAGCAACCGACCCCACAAGGAGAGTGCTGAGATGGTAAATCTGACTGAGTTGTGGCTCCCGATCCTGTTGTCAGCGGTTGTCGTGTTCATCGCCAGTTCCATCCTTCATATGGCTCTGCGATACCACAAGAACGATTACTCGAAGCTGCCCAACGAGGACAAGGTGCTCGAATGCCTGCGCAATGAGGGTGTGGGTCCTGGCAACTACATGTTTCCTCACTCTACGAAGATGAGCGACCCTGAGACCATCGAGAAGCAAAAGAAAGGACCAGTCGGGACGATCAACGTGATATCAAGCGGCCCGCCCGCCATGAGTAAGTACCTGCTACTGTGGTTCATTTACTGCGTAGTGATCAGCATTTTCGTTGCGTACCTCGCCGGGAGCACACTCGCCCCGAAAGCGGAATACCTGAGAGTCTTTCGTGTGGCCGGGTGCGTGGCCTTTCTGAGCTATGCCGCCGGGCAGGCACAGGAATCGATCTGGAAGGGTCAGCGCTGGAGCACGACGATTAAGCAGATGTTCGACGGGCTGATTTACGGGCTGCTGACGGCAGGCGTTTTCGGCTGGCTCTGGCCTCGGTAGAGCCAGCCAGGTCGTCGTCCTTGGGTCGGTCTCAGGAAATCGCATCTATGCCGCTCTGAGCGTTATGTGAGTGATCTCGGGTGGCGCATTGATCCTGATAGGCGGTCCCGTTGTCCCGAGCCCGCGGTTCACGTAAAGGTGCGAGTCGCCGATCTTGAACAGACCCGCTAGAAACATCGTCGAAAAGCGAGCCGGAGCGATGATCAGGTCTCCGATGGTCAGCGCTATCTGACCTCCGTGTGTGTGGCCCGACAGCGTTAAGTCTATTCCAAACTTGGCGGCTAGAGGGAACAACTGCGGAGCGTGCTGAAGCAGAATCGTCGTGCCTTCCAACGACAGCTCGCTTAGAACATGATTGAGCGTGCTGGCGGTCGCTCTCGATGCGAACAGATAATCCACTCCGATGATATTTAGCTTTGCCCCGCCGATGTCGATGATCTCGCTTTTGTTTCTCAGCAGCTTGAAGCCGGCTCTCGTGAAGCGGCGCGCGAGCGCTTCCTCCGAGCGAGTGAACATGTCGTGATTGCCCAGACATGCGAACACACCGTACTTTGCCTCGAGCAATGTCATCGCGTTCATGAAGGGCTCAACCTGATCGCTGTGAGTAGCAACGAAGTCACCAGTCAACGCGATAACGTCGGGCTTGAGGCTGCTGGCGATGCGGGCGTACTCAGCCATCTGCGACTCTCGCATGAACATCCCCGAGTGAATGTCGCTGAGTTGAACGATAGTTAGCCCGTCGAGTTGAGGCGGAAGACCGGAGATCGGAACAAAGACTTTTTCAACAACCTTACGAGTGCGCGCTGCAACCGCGCCATAAGCCGCGATTGCAAACGGCATCGCGGCAATCGCGGTCAACGCCATCTGCAAGAACCGGCGGCGCGAAAGATCGAACACCTCCACCGTTACCCCTTCTTCCCTGGGATCGCTCTTCTTACGCCTGAAGAACTGGACGCCGGCAAAACAAGCCATCGCTATCGGAGCCGCCGCCGCAAAGAACAACGAACCGATTGTCCATACGAAGAACGTGTAAGCAAAAGGGCGAATCGTCGACTCGTATGCTGACGGCGGGGCATACAGGAGCAACCTGCGCGGAGTGACCAGTCCTTCGACAATGAAGAATACAAGAGGCACGTTCACGATCACCAAGAGAGCGACAGCGGCTGCGATCAGACTCTTTTCCTTCCTCGGGATTAGCTGCATCGACCGTATGATTCGCAGCATCGCCCGAAGCACATAAAGCTGGACCGCGACGAGCAGCAGCGCAAACACGGTACGCGCTCCGATAAGCAACAACGTTTGATCGGCGAGCGCTAAGAGTTGGGTGATTGCCGTGTGCAGATGGTTCAACGGGTACCTCTTGGGGGCGACTCCTTTGGTTTATGATACAGGCTGCGCTGCGCGCTTGAAAGTTAGAGTCGACTTGCCGTCGCGCGCGCGTGACATTGCTGTTTATCGACCGGCTTGGCCCACCGGTCGGTGCGTGTCCCCGCCTGTGCAAAGTGCGTGTCGAGCTGTGTTAGAATTGGTGCCACTAAGGAAGCATGCTTATGGAAAACAGATCCGAATATGAAGGAAAGGTAGTGAATGGGGTCGTCGTCCTGGAGAACGGTGACTCTTTGCCAGAGGGCACCCGAGTGCGGGTTTTGACTGTGGAGCCGACCGGCGAGACGCTAGGTCAGCGGCTGCTTAAGTTCGCCGGGACCGCGAAAGGACTACCGAGCGACATGGCAGAGAATCACGATCACTACATTCACGGGCGCCCTAAGAAATGAGAACGCTGTTCGCCGATACCTTCTATTACATCGCTCTGCTTAGCCCAACTGACGCGGCGCATACTCGCGCTGTCGAATTCACAAGAACCTACAATGAGTTGATGGTCACGACAGCGTGGATCATCACTGAACTCGCCGATGGTATGGCTGACGCCAGTAACCGCCAGGCTTTCACGAGTTTCTACGACGCACTGCGAGTCGATCCACAGGTTTCAGTAGTCCAACCGGAACAGGACATCTTCAATGAAGGAATGGAACTATACCGCACCCGTCCCGATAAGGACTGGTCCCTCACCGATTGCATTTCGTTTGTTGTCATGCGACGGCAGGAGATCACTGAAGCGCTAACGGGCGACCACCACTTCGAACAAGCCGGGTTTAAAGCGCTGTTAAGGTAGATCGAGCTCAATCACGTCGCAGGCGTGTGAGAGCGAGCAAGACTTCCGAGAGAGCAGATCTATGCTGCACATTCACAACGGAGACTCCACCGCAGGAACATTGATGCGGTTTCCTTCGGTGAAGAACGGTCTGGGGCGCGTCGAGAACACGGCGTTGGAGATGATTTCAAACGGCGCGAGCGGATTCAAATCACTGTTCCCGAGATTCGGAAAGGCCGAGCCCGTCTACGGAATGGGAGATTCGCAGTTCTGGTGCGCGATGAAGCGCCTCGGTGAAGCCAAAGATCCGCTGATCACGTTAAGCGGACTCGGTGACGACCCACCATTCAAGTCGACTCGCTACTACGACGTTTCGTTTGAGCTGACTGAAACTGGACGAGCAGTGCTTGCGGGCGAGCGCGACTTCAGCGAGACCAACGGCATAGATCTTTGGTTAGGTGGCGTTCACGTCGTTGACGGCGCGGGGTAGAGATGGGATGAGCGCAACGGATTGACGCGACGCAGCGCCTAATAAAGCCGAAGAGACGAGGGAATGAAAAAGGATGAACAGCGCATGCTCTTTCGAGCATCCTGTTCATCGGCTTTGCCTTAGAAACGCAATCTGCCTCAAAAAGAATTCGTTTGCCCCAAAAAGACTCTGGTGCCTTATCAAGGGGTGTTGCTGGTTTTGGTTGTCTGCTTGATGCGGGGAGTCCCGCGCGAGTAAGCTTCGCGGCATGGGCCGTCGGGAGATCGCCACGCTTATTGGCAGCGGTGCTTTTGCGCTGGTTGTCAGTCTCATTGTCAGCGCATTTCAAGTTGCGGGAGTTATCAATATGACTCTCGCGCACCTATTGATAGCAGCGGCGTGGTCGGTCGCAATGATTGCGGTCTGGACATCGGAGAAGCTATCCAATAAGTCAAGACGACATACTAGGGTGGTTGTCTTAGTGACCGGGCTCGTTTTGGCGGTTCTCTTGGTTGGTGTTGACCGATGGATGGTTAAGGAGAAGGCCGCACAGGACGCTAATGCGGCGGCTACGAATACATCTCCATCGGAAACACACACCGATTCAACGGCCAAACCGCCGACTTCAGTACCTGAGCCTAAGCCCTCGGCAGCGGATGCAAGTGACCCGCTAGACCTGGAACCGGTCTACAAAGCGCCGAAAGTCGAAGTGCCGCGAATAACGGACCCGCCGCGTTCACCGTTTAAAGAGACTCTACCTCATATCGTTGAGGGAGACTTTCCCCAAGAGGTCCTGAAAGCCACTAAACCTGTCTTGGTGTTCTTTTGTGCAGAACCGTATGAATCGTGTGATCAGACGGCCCCGGCTGTTCTAGCAGCCGTTGGCGACCAACGGGATAAGATCAAACTCGTGGCGCTCGACGTGCGGATCAACAGAGTAGTGTCTACCCAGTACGGTGCAACGTTCTCCACTATTCCACTCCTCATGATCTTCAAAGACGGCAAACCGGTTGGTCAGTTCTTCGGGGCAGCATCAAAGCAAACCGTAACTCGCCTCATTGAAAAACCTGAGGACTTCAAGATTCAGTCAAGTCAGGCAAGAGAGAAGGAACCCTCGCAGAAGGATAAGGATCCATTAGTGACAATACCAACCGTCCCAGAAAGTGATTTTGACGATGAGGTGCTCAAGTCTTCAATCCCTGTCCTTGTGTACTTTCACGCGAGTTTCCAAGACGCATGTAAGGTAGTGTCCCCGTTGGTCGCGCAAATAGCAGAGAGCTACAAGGGTAAAATCAAAGTGCTACAGATTGATTCCAGCATTCATCGAAATATCTCTAGCAAATACAACGCAGGCCCTCTTAGCGCTCCCGTGCTTATTTTGTTCAAGGATGGTGCAGCGCGTGGCCGAATCAAGGGCACCACGTCAATGCAAACTATTGCTCGTTTAATCGAGCGGCCCGAAGATTTCAAGATTGAGGTTGCTGAAGATCGAAGACGAGTAGAGCCAGAGCCTCCATCTCGCGTGTCCGTGATCCTAGCTGCAATACCTGATGTCCTAGAAAGCGACTTCGACTCAGAAGTCAAATCTGCTATTCCGACTTTGGTTTATTTCTATGACGACGACGATAGAGTTTGCAAACTTATGGCCCCAACTGTTGTGGAGATAGCAGGACTGTATAAGGGCAGAATCCGAGTTCTAAGACTGGATGCGTCTATCAACCAAAGTACTCATTACAGGTATCGAGCGGGCGGTTCCTGGGGTCCTGGTCTGCTTCTCTTCAGGGGCGGAAAAGTGAAGGACCGTAAGGATGGCGCATTCTCCAGAGCTGCTATCGTCAACATGATTGATAAGGTCCTTGCAGCAAAATAGTGCACGGAAATTATGATGCGGCGGTTAGCTTCTTGTATTCAAGATTCGAGTTCCTAGCTTGAACGCTTCGCGAAGGCAGGGTGCGTCTTTTCGAAAATCACGTCAAACTTCAAGGGTGCTGGAGTCCTTTTCCTTGTACGTCGAGCATCCTCCCAAGCGGACAACGCGGCTTCGAGTGAATGGACTTGAGCCGATGTTACTGGCGACCCATAGAGCGAAGCAATCAATGCAGTCCGTGCGCTAGTGGCGGGAGCCTTGCCGCCGTTCTCCCATCCCTCGATTGCGGCGGTCTTCGCCTTATTCGCCTCCCTGTTGTTCGCGCAGAGGCCGGACGCCACGAGACGAGGGACCATGCGAAGGATGCTGCCGAGTTGGTCGGCTTGTTTGAGAGCGTGCGCAACCGAATTCGACTTACGGCAAAGAGCCTGTAGCGCACGAACGCTGCGCACCCCCTTGCGAACAAACGAAACAGCCACAGCAACGAGTCGGGTACTTACTCCGCTTCGAATAAAGACTGGCCGGCCTTTTCGCAAGACAGGCTCGTTCGTTCCCGGCTTCAACTTCGCGCGCTTCGTTATTGCACAGATCATTTCTTCGGCTATCTTGTCATCTGCCCAGAAGGAATCCGCGTCGAAACTGGCGCCTTGGGAGTCACGCTCGATCTGGAGGCGCTGAGAATACCACTTCGATACAATGCCAAACATTCCCTGGAAGTACTCGCTTCCGATTTCAGGAGGTCCGCACTCGACAAAAACAATCATCGCGTCGCGCTTTTTCTTTCGGGCTTGTTCGTGGCGTTTCTCGCGCGCTCGGGTGCTGGCAATTTCTGCCGCGCTGCGGCACGTATTGCTAGCGACGTGTTGATTGTAGTGACTCCCGATTGCTCTAAGGCCGCAACGCTCACAGGTACCGTATGCTGGATTCTCGGGGCAGACATCTCTGAGGTGTTCTTGATAGTCGAATACTGGCACGAGTTCGCCACAGTATTCGCAGTCACGGTAGCGGGGGATGTTAGATTGTCCAGTTGGTTCACTCGCCTGTTCCTCATCAGGCGGTCTTGATACCCGTGAGGGGTCCATTCCAGTCTTCGTTCTAAACACCATCGCGAACTTTGATGCGCGCTTGTTCACGGATACCTCCGAACTTATTTATATCGCTTGCTCTGAGCCGTTCACAAGCAGACAATGACAGACGAAATCGGCTCGCCTAACGTCGGCCTAATTACCCGATGAACAGCCGCGCAATCTCTACGCGGTTGGCGAGTCGAAATGAACTAGAGACTTGCCGCCGAAGAGAGGGCGAGACGATGCGAATTAGAAGTCCGCTTGAATTTGCCAATGGACACGCATGCCTAAAGATTCAGCAGGCCGATCGCTTGGAGGACGAGCGATTATCAGATTTGGTCGCGCTCGGCATGCCTACAGACGGTCAGGTCCGGCTCACAATAAAGGGCGAGTTTTTTGATCCTGCCTTCGCCGGCTATACGCTAGAGCTTTATGGGTTTTGGCCTGAAGACTTGGAGCCGAATCGGCGTGATCAGAGAATTGGGGCTCCCGATCATACGCTTGTCAATTACCCATCAGAGGCGAGCGGGTACATCTTCAAGGCGTGTTATTACTTCTGGCTACAGAGAGTAAGGTATGGGAACGAGACAGTACGCGAGTTAAGCTGGCATCCTGACGTGCGCGACTACCTATCCATTAAGCGCAACGTGTGGGTCAAGTATTCAGAACCTGCACGGGCTCTGCTACGCCACGTACAGCAGCGCGGACGGCGCGAAGGGACCGGCTACTTCAAGAGCGATGCGAGTTTCATCAACGCACTTAGCGAGGTGCTAAGAGATCAAGACCGGAGACTGTCCGAATCGAAGGGCCTGTACTTCTTATCACGAAATCAATTTTGGCAAGCAAAGCCCCTAACGATGAGGGAAAGCCAAGCCAGAACGAAAACGTTGAGGAACTGGCTTACACGATGTGGCCTCACTTGGGATCAGGCAAAAGGCAAGTATTGCTAGGGCGAACTAACAATTGAAAGGCATAAGCGCTGAAATTCCGGCTCCGCATTGGAAGGGAGACCTTAAAGAATATCTCCAATGGCTAGCACCAAGGGATCAGCGTCTTGTTAGGACGCTCAAAACCTCAGGCTTACCGTCGAAGGGTGAGTGTAGCCTAACAGCAACGCCGGGAGAGAACTACGGAATCCGCTATAAGGACTTCGCGGTCAACAGTCTCTCGGTGTTGTTGGGCAATCGGGATGACTTCGACCTGAACAAGATGGGGGGCATGTTCTGTGTTTCGGGTTCGGGCTCGGAAGGCTGGAGAATCTGGAGAGTGTGGCTACTCGAAGTTGCACATAACGATCCGCAGCGAGGCTCGTGTATTCGTTATCTCTGGGATCGGGCCAGCAACGGCTCACGCATTAGCATCGAGCATATTAACGACGACTTAGCTAGGTCAGAGCGCAAACAACTCGGACGAACTAGCGTCGTTACCCAGTTGAAACAGCTCGTATCCGGCCTTGAAATCATCTCGATGGAAGAAGCCAAATCGAAGCTTTCGGGTCGGCCGGAAGGAACCGGTTGGTTCAAAAGCCTTAAGGATTTTCGTATCGCTCTAAAGGAGGTATTGGCAGCGCAGAATAGCCGCCCGACTCAGTTGAACGTACTGAAACTTCTTGACAATCACCGTTTCTGTCAAATAAAAGCTCGAAAGCCACGCAATCAAAGTCATACCAAATTACTGAGACATTGGCTTCATAAGGCTAAGATCAAAAGCTACAACAAAGCTCTGCAAATGTACTGGAAGCCATCGAAAAGCGGAAAATAATTCAACCGCCGTTTCTTCCTGCGGAAAATAAGTCATACCGAGTTTCTTCCCTATATCGTGAACCGCCCGAACGTGCTGTAATCGGATCGTTGAAGGTTTCGTTTGTGCTGCCAACTAGTGTAATCGAGCCTAAGAATTTTTTCACGAAGCAGAGCCGGTGAGCATATCGGAGTTCGCCCGATTGTTCGCCGGCTCTTGCTATTTCTGGAGGGTTGCCTATGAAAGCAAAACGACCCCGGTAGTTCGTAGCTACCAGGGCCGTTGAAAACCAAATTTCTTATTAGCTGGCTTGCGAGCCAGCCTGCATTGTAATCCCACCGAGGCCGGTTCGCAACCAAAATTTTTCACCTTCGAACTGAGCCTGCCATTTCTTGGCGGGTAGGGAGACCTATGCAGAAAACGAAGAGACGCGGCCAAGGCCGCAGACCAGTGCGGGCATCGCCCCGCATTCTCACTCGAAACGGACAGCGCAAGACTCGATTGAACTGCGCGGTTCGATGCTTCTAGTGAAGTCAGCTAGCAGCGGGCCGGGGAGCCAACGATTCTCCCCGCGCCCGCGCGATTGCTACGGCTATGCGTCATTCTGGCGATCATACCACCCTTGCATGCCGCCGAGCGTTATAGTACGTATCCACTTCGGGCTATGACTTAATTTCACTATTTCAACGTGCGCAGACATTCTCAATCCTCTCTGATAAAGCATGGAACGGCCATCGTGATCCTTCGAACCGCGAACGATATTATTGTAGGTGCCGATAGCAAAGTTAATTATGCCGTAGCAACCGGGAATGTTGAGACGACGTGCAAGATATTCCAGGTGGGGCGGGTTTTTGTCGCCTCCGCTGGAATGATAGAGAGCGCGGAATTCGAATATGACGCGCGGACAATCGCTACTGCCGCGATCCAACAAGGTAGCAGGATTCTTGAAATGATGGATCGGTACCAAGATGCCATCTCTCAACCGCTGCTAGAGGCCGCCGGCTCCTTGCACGATCAGAATCCAGCCTTATACCAAAGCATGATCGGCGATGGAGAAGTTCTCGATACGGCCTTCTTTGGAATCGAGAATGACGTTCCTGCTCTAATCTACAGTCAGTTTGAAATTACATTCTCGCCCGACCGAGACGTTATGAAAGTTGTGCCCGGAATCCTGGGGGTAGATCACTACTTGTTGTGGGGACATCCCCGGCCACTAAAGAAGTTTCTTGATAGCCATCACGGCTACTTCGATGAGGTCGGAGACGTGAATGCGATTAGGAACCTCATTCAAATTGCAATTGACGATAAGCCCGGTAAGGTCGGGAAGCCCATTGTAATTATCCGCGTCAATACAGAGGGCGCAGAATGGGTCATAGAATCTCCGTGTTGTCCTCCAATAGAACCATACTAGGATTTTGGGGCAGAACTCGCGCTTGCCTCGTAAATGGGGCCATAATCGGCTTTTCAAGGCAAAGCCCTGTTCATCCTTTTCTTCTTTATCGGAATCCGTCTGATTATCGTCGCGGACCGCGAGGCGGACGCCGGTCGCGGTCACCGCCGGGTCGCGGCGGGCGCGGACCCCGATCATCCCGTGGACGATCATCCCGAGGCGGACGATCTCCGCCGCCGTCGCGATCAGAGTCAGGCTGGCGCTCTTCTTCACCTGTTTCGCCGCGCTCATCTCTCAGCACTGCCTTGCGTGATAATCGTATCTTGCCCGATGGATCGACGTTGATCACTTTCACCAGCAACTGCTGGCCTTCTGTAAGCTCGTCGCGAACGTTCTGCACTCTGTAATCAGCAATCTCGGAGACATGCAACAAGCCGTCGGTGCCCGGCATGATCTCGACAAACGCCCCAAAGTCTGCGATGCGCTGGACTGTGCCCAAATAAGTTTTGTTCACCTCGGGGACAGCGGTGATCTCTTCGATCAAGCGCTTGCAAGCCTCGGCTTTCTCGAGATTGGCCGAGGCAATGTTGATGCGACCAGTGTCTTCAACGTCGATCTTGCAGCCGGTTTTTTCGACCAGGCCGCGAATTATCTTACCGCCCGGCCCAATGACCTCGCGAATCTTGTCGATCGGAATCTGAACCGTAAGGATTCGCGGAGCATACTTGCTGATTTCAGCGCGCGGCTCCGCAATGGCCGCATCCATCTTTTCCAGAATGTAGAGACGCCCATCCTTCGCCTGCTGCAAGGCGTCGGCGAGAATCTGAGCGTTTATGCCCGTGACTTTGATATCCATCTGCAGCGCTGTGATACCCGTGCGCGTTCCCGTGACCTTGAAGTCCATGTCGCCGTAGTGATCTTCAGCGCCGGCGATGTCGGTCAAAATCGCGTATTTGTTGCCTTCCATCACCAGTCCCATCGCAACGCCGGCGACTGGAGCTTTCAGCGGGACGCCTGCATCCATCAACGCAAGCGAGCCTCCGCACACCGATGCCATCGAGCTGGAACCATTCGATTCGGTGATATCGGAAACAACGCGCGTGATATAGGGCCAGTCTGCTTCCGCGGGAAGCAGCGGCTCGAGCGCCCTGCGAGCAAGCGCGCCGTGGCCGTACTCGCGGCGACTTGTCGAGCCCGTGCGGCCAGTCTCGCCAACTGAGAAATGCGGAAAGTTATAGGCAAGCAGGAAACGGCGCTTGATCTCGCCTTTTTCCAAGTCGTCCATATACTGGACGTCTTCGCTGGTGCCCAAGGTGGCGGTGACGATTGCCTGAGTCTCACCGCGGGTGAACAACGCCGAACCGTGCGCACGTGGGAGCCAACCGACCTCGATCGAGATCGGCCGGATCTGGTTGAACCGGCGGCCGTCAGGACGATGACGACGATTCAGAATGTCCTCGCGGAAAATCTTCTCCTTCAAATGATCGAAGATCTTTCCGGCCATCTTTCGTTTGTCCGGCTCCTCCTCGGGATAAGCCGAAACGGTTTCGTCTTTCAGTTTGTCAACCAGCGTATAGCTTTCAAGCTTGCCGTGTTTTGTTGTGTCGAGCGCATCGCGCAAGCCGTCAGTGATTCGGGTTTCGATCTCCGACAGCATCGCTTGATCGAGTTCGGGCTTAACAACTTCGCGCTTGACGATGCCGAGCTTCTGATACATTTCTCTCTGAAGCCGGCACAGCTTCTTTATTTCGTTGTGGCCGAACATCAGCGCTTCGACCATCACGTCTTCGGCGACTTCGCTCGCGCCCGCTTCCACCATCACGATCGCCTCTTCGGACCCCGCGACGATCAGATTCAACGGTGAAGCACGTGTTTGATCGTAGGTGGGATTGACTATGAAACGATCCTCGATCAGCCCCACGCGAACGCCGGCGATTGGTGTCTCGAGCGGGATGTCCGAAAGGTAAAGCGCGGCTGACGCTCCGGTTATCGCAAGGACGTCGGAGTCGTAGTTCTCATCGGCCGAAAGCACGAAGGCTATCACCTGTGTTTCGCTGTTGTATCCCTTGGTGAACAATGGCCGGATCGGCCGGTCGATTAGCCTCGAAGTCAGCGTCTCTTTCTCGGACGGACGACCTTCGCGTCTAAAGTAGTTGCCGGGAATGCGCCCGGCCGCGTAACCGTACTCGCGGTATTCAACCGTGAGCGGGAAAAAATTTATGCCCTCGCGGGGCTTCGTGCCGACCACGGCTACCAGAACCACTGTGTCTCCATAACGAACTATCACAGCGCCATCGGCCTGCTTGGCGACTTTGCCGGTCTCAATCGAAAACTCTACTCCCCCTAGCTGAACTGATTGCTTCAACTCCATATCTGTCTCCCTTCTCTCCGCTGCGCGCCTCTCCGCTTTTGATCTGAGAGCCACAGCCTGCGTGCGTACCGCATGCGGCTCAGTTTTGTAGCGCGCTGTTGCAGTAACTGAAATTTCCGGCTTGCAGTCTACGTTCTGCAAGCAAAGTGTTGCTGTGAAAAGCAACAAGGCCACGGTGAGCGGCAAAGCCTGCCGGCTCGCTCCCGTGGCCATCGATGAACTGAATTGTCTGAACTGTACGTGGCGCGTCCGGTTTCCATCGCCTGGTCTTTTGCCGCCAGGACTTCACACCTAATCGAGTTATTTCTTGGTTGCGCGCCAGAGAACCGACAACTGACCGGACCGCTCGAAACGGCTGCACTCGGTTCCGGCCTTTCGCTGAGGTGATCTCTATTTTCTTATACCCAGACGGTTGATGACTTCTCGGTAACGGTCGGCGTTCTTACGCCTCAGATAATCCAACAAGCGCCGCCGCTGGCTGACCATCTTCAACAGACCTCGCCTCGAATGATTGTCTTTGACGTGAGCTTTGAAGTGCTCCATGAGGCCGTTGATACGCTGCGTAAGCAGGGCAACCTGAACTTCAGGCGAGCCGGTGTCAGTAGGGTGCGTCTTGTATTGACCGATCACTTCGGTCTTAGCTTCCTTAGCCAAAGCCACTGTAACTCTTTCTCCTCTACAAGCTAGAAATCTTCGTTCTCATTGAACTGCCAAAAGTTATCACACGCGGAGCAACGGTGTAAAGTCCAACACGGACGACGGCACTTCCTTGAAAAATGTCGATCTACCGCTGGCTGACCCCGGCAGGACCTTCCGCGTAGAAGAGGCGAACCTCCTTTTCGGTCCTCAACACTCGGTTTGATCCGGCGGTCAGGACGATGTCGGCGCTGGGCCGCTGCGATTTCAAGCGGCGCTCGCGTTCGATCGCAAGAGCATGGGCGCCCGGCTGCGAACCCTGATCCAGATAGTCAAGACCAAGCTCGATCTTGGCATATGCTTCCGCGAGTTCATGAAAGGTTATCGCACCAGTTTGAACCCAGTAGTTGCTGCTCAGGTTGTACCAACGCGCGTCGGGATTCATGGCCACAAGCGAGTCAAATCCTTCAGGCGGCTGCTCTACAGCGAGCTTCTTGCCATCTTTTCGATAACGATTGATGCGGCTGTCGAAGTTCGTGTCCAGGTTTATGCTTCCGCTGATGGTTATGATCTTTCCCAGCGTTGGAACTTGCCGGCCTGTGTGAAGGCGGTAACGGTAACGCCCTTCCGCGAGTTGAACCAGGAGAAGCAGTCCTTCATTTGACCAGATATGTTTTGCCACTTGTACAGCATCACCCGCCCGAGACGGGCCGAGGCCGCCCGTGTTCGCCAACAACCTTCTATCCAGTTGTACGCGTCCATCGGGATCGAGCTTGATCAACTGGGCATTCTCTGCGCCGACGATCCATCGTAGGCGCGCCAGTCCCTCGGCGGTGTCGCCGGTTATCCAAAGGCCGCCTCGATTCCTGGATTCAACCCGGTAAGGTCGCACTTCACCGACGACGAGCCTCAGCGCCAGTGTGACCGGTTCCGGCCTGGGTATAAGCCCTGTATCAATACGGGGCGCGAGACCAAGTGCCGATGCTCTGAAATCGGGCAGCGGTGTAGCAGGAGAAGCATACGTCTCGCGCGCCGCCGCGACCGGTCGAACTCTGAGCGTCGCATTCCGAGCGCTCTCTGGCAGTGAAGCCCCCTTGGCAGCCGCTGGACTCAAGATGAAGTTCTCAGCGCTCACCGCGTGGCGCGTGCTTGGTGGTTTATGCCGGGCGACTGAGGCCAGCGCTTCCGGGTCGCTGCCAGTGACGCGTCTGGGTCGAGTGACCGCCTGATTCGGGTCCGCTCGCCTAACCAGAAACTCGTCGACGACGCCACGCCCCACCAGGTTCTCGCCGTAACGGCGCGCCGCTTCGCTGGTCGAGAATAGTCCTACAAATACCCTGGTCCAGTACCCGCGTGCTTGTAGCTCTACAGTTGCGCAGAATGGACGCTCTCCGGCTCGAACCAGCTTAACGGCGAAACGATCGGCGAGATCCGTGGTAGGGAACGCAGCAACTTGCAATGTGTAAGGAACGGCTGGATCTGAACCGGCAAGCGCGATTGCCGGGCCTATCAACATGAGCACCGCCGTTGAGAAGAGAAAGAGCCGCCAGTGCATGGGCCCTCCGCTAAAAAGTTATTTGTGGGCGTCCAATTCTGCGGGTGCAAAAGACAGCTTCGGGGACTCCGGGGGAGTTGCAGCTCTGAAGGCTGCAAGTGAAAAGAGGCGGCGGTGGCTAACCGGAAAAGGGAGCACGTCCGCTTACGTTCTTCATCCTAGGTTACGACCAGATCACTGTCAATAATTACGTCAGTCGTGATCACTCTGGTCCGCGACGTTGACCCAGCAAACATCGCGCCGCGATTCTCAAAGCCGATGGCGCTCCTGGAAACGATTATCGACGGCCTCACACTCAATTGTTTTCTGGTGCTAGCGTTAACAAACCAGCTATCGAGCGCTGACTTGCCTTCGCCTGTGCAAGTAACTAGCATGCTCATTTCGCGTGCTCGCCAAAATGCTGAGTGAAGACACCATAATGCCTCACGAGGGAACAATCGAAACACTCATAGGAGCAGTTCGAAAAGTCAGCAGCTCGCTTGACCTCGACGAAGTGCTCGACACGATTTTCGATTCGATCAAGGAACTCATCAACTACTCGGCTGCCGTGATCTACGTCATGGACCCGCGGAGCGGCGAAGTTCACGAATTCAAGACTCGCGGATACGCGCCGCAATCAATATCCGAAGACTTTCTCGCAACCGGCAGCGGCATAATCGGCTGGGTGATTCGAAACCGAACAGGCGAAATCGTCGACGATGTGAAGCGCGACGCGCGTTACGTCAAGGTGCGAGCCGAGACCGGCTCCGAGATAGCCGCGCCCATCATTCGCGCCGATGGCAGGGTCATCGGCGTCATCAATCTCGAAGCCGATGTGGTCAACGGTTACGGTCAGCGCGACCTTGAACTGCTGACGATGTTCGCGTCGCTCGCGGCTGCAGCGATCGACCACACGCTGCTTTACCGCCAGGTGATGCGCCAGCGCCGAGTCGAGAGCGAGCTCGAGCTTGCGCGCAAAGTAGTCGAGGGCCTGATGCCGCGCTCGTTCCCGCTGATCGAGGGCTTCGACATCTACGGCACAACGATCTCGTTCCGCGAGGTTGGAGGCGACTACCTTGATTTCATCGACTCGATCTCGGACCGGCTGGTTGTTCTGGTAGCGGACGTATCCGGCAAGGGGCTGGCGGCGGCATTGATTATGGTCGCGTTCAGGGCTTACTTTCACGCGACGGTAATCAACGAGCTGGCGATGCGAGTGGTGATGTCCCGCGTCAACCGGCTGGTCCACGACACAACCGACGGAGAAAGGTTTATCACTTGTTTTTACGGCTTGATCGATCCCGAGCACAAACGCTTGCTGTACATCAGCGCCGGTCACAATCCGCCGCTGCTGTTGCGCGGCGACGGGACCAGCGAACTGCTGACCCAAGGCGGTCTGCCGTTGGGCCTATTCGAGACCTCGCGCTATTCGGAATCGGTGGTCGAGTTCCGCTCGGGCGACATCCTGGTGCTGTACACGGATGGAGTTGTCGAAGCTCGGAATCAGCTCGATGAAGAATTCGGCGTGGAAGGGCTCGAAAAAGTAGTGCGCGCATCAAGCGACCGGCGCGCCCACGAAATCGTGAAGGCAATAACAACCGCCGTGGACGAGCACTCTGTTGAGGTGGGCGGCCCCGAAGATGACCTGACAGTGTCGGTAATCAAAGTGAAATAGCCATTAACTACATCACCCTGAACTGACCAAGATCGTTCGTAGTCAAGCTGTTGGACTCAGCGAACAGCGCCTTACGTCGCGCCTTGTCCGCATGCATCGCGCGGTCGGCTGCAAGCAGCAACTCATCAAACGTCTCACCGTCCACTCCGAAGCTCGCGTAGCCGACGCTCATGCCGATGAACAGCTTAGAGCCCGCATAGCCGAAATCGTGGCGGTCTATCGCTCGTTGAATTCGCTGCGAAAGCTCCTGCACTTCTTCCGTGCCGACTTGCAGTATCGCCACGAACTCATCACCGGCGTAGCGGCTCACGAAATCCGATGAGCGAACCTGACCCAGCAGCAGCACTGAGAACTCTTTCAGCATTTGGTCACCCGCCTGATGCCCAAACTTATCGTTCACCGCCTTGAAGCCATCCAGGTCCATCATAACCACCGAGAAACTGTCGCGATGCCGCCGCGCGCGGTCAGCTTCTTCCTCAAAGCGATATCGGAGCGCTCGCGCGTTCGGCAGGCTCGTCAGCAAATCAGTGAGCACGCCTGTTTCGGTTCGCTCGTGATGGACCGCATTGGCGATCGCATCCGTCGCGAGCTTCGCTACCGCTTCCATCAATCTCAGATGTTCAGCAGTGTACGCGCTGAGGTCGGCGGAATACAGCGCCAGCGCGCCGAGCATCACTTCGTCCCTTGTGAGCGGCACGACGGTCGCCGTGCGGTACGGTTCGGGCAGATCGACCTTGAGCACATCGAAATCAAGACGGGGATCGCAATTGTGCATCGGGTGACGATTGGCGACGACCCATCCGGTTATTCCCGCGCCCGAAGGAACGCCTTTGCCTTTGAACAACTCGGCGTGGCGCCCCGCAACGTGCGCAGCTTCGACATCGGTCGAGTCCGGCCGCACCAGGTAAAGCACGCAGGTCGTGTAGCTGACTATGTCTTCCAGTCTCGCAGCGAACACCGCGAACGTGTCGCGCAAGTCCAAGCTCGTACCGATCGTTTGTGCGATGTCGTACAGGGTGATCACTTCTCGATGCGCGCTGCGTATGCGTTCGTAGACCATCGGTCCGCTCTCGGTGACCGGGGCCCGGGCGATCCCTCGCTCTTGCGGATGCTCGACCCGCCGAGGCTCGAAGCACTTCTCGCGAATCTCGGCTTCGAACTCATCAAGATGATCCAGAAAAGTTCTAACAACGTTTGGATCGAAGACGGTCCCGCTCCCTTCGTCTAGCATAGCGATCGCTTCGCCGCGAGTCATCGCCTCGCGATAGTTCCGGTCCTCGCGCACTGCGTCGAAGCAATCCGATAGCGTCAGTATTCGCGCGGTCATCGGAATCTCGTCGCCGCGCAGGCCGTCGGGATAGCCCCGCCCATCCCAGCGCTCATGATGGTGACGAACGACGGGCACGACGGGATAAGGGAAGCCGACTCGCTCGAGTATCTCGGCTCCGACGATGGTATGCACTTTCATCTTGTCGAACTCGGCGGGCGTGAGCGGACCGGGCTTGTTCAGGATGTAGTCGGGCACGGCCAGCTTGCCGATGTCGTGTAGCAGCGCGCCGGCCCTGAGAGCTTCGATCTCCGGCTCCGATAGGCCGAACAATCGCGCGAGTCCCGTAGCATAGACTTGCACGCGATGGACGTGGTCGGCGGTCACTTCGTCCTTGGCGTCGATGGCGATGGCCAGCGCCTCGATGGTCTTCAAGTGAAGCTCGGCCATCTGCTCGGCGTGACGGTTCGAGGTCTCGACCCGCTCGAGATAGACTTTGTAGGTCAAGAAGGTGACGGCCAGGATCGGAACCGAAATGATGAAGGCGTAAAATGAAATGACCGTGATCAGCTTGACGATCAGGCAGGCGCTCGCCGCGCCGGCGAAGACCGATATCGAAGTCAACAGGAACGATTGTTTCCAGGTGTCGACGATTCCTCGCTCGTTTTCCAGTGCGGCCGCCACGCTCATCATAGCGGAGTTCAGTACGAGATGAATCACCCCGAGCATTCCCGCGGCGAGGACCAATGTCCCCGGATCAGAAGCGAGCGTTTTCGGTTCGCCAAATACCAGAGAGACCGCCGCGCCCGAAACGAAGATGGACAAGCTCATCGCCGCCGCGTCAAACAAGATCATCTTGCGGCGTTCCTTGAACCCGAGCGCGCACACGGCAACGTCGAGCCCGGCGAGCACCACCGAGGGGTGTACGCCGTAGAGCAGTATCGAGATGAAGATGAATGACTCGGACAGAGTGACGGCGCTTCTGGCCCTGGGGATCCCGATGTCGATGCGCGAAACCATCAGTATCGTCACCAGGCTTAACAGGACCCATTCGAAGTTGATGGGGTGCAAGGCGACCGCGAAAGCCGAGTAAGCGAAAAACATCAGTCCAATCAGAGACACCGCTGCTATGAAGAGACTGGCGGTATTTTTGCGCTCACTGGGTTTCATGACCTGGTTTCTCGGCCGAGCAAAGTACAAATCCGATTCACTAAGGCGACCCGCGTTCCACCGCTTGGTGCGTGCTCAAGTCAGCGTAAGGCGAACAAATCGTTACCCGAACGTGCCCCGGGCCGCGCGACTTATGAGGAGAATCGGACCAAATTGAATGAATAGTTTCGGTCAAATTGCCGCATAGCCGTGGCGGAAGTAGCGCAGACTTTAGAGTCTATGCCACCGGCTGTCGCAATAGAAAACCATTGGGCCGTTCTTTGCGTATGAACCAGTTGGTAAGGTATAAATGAATCAACCGTGTTAGCCCCAATCTACAAAAAGGTGTTTAGGCAAAGTGCATCACAAGAAGTTCTTGGTCACAGCAGTCATCACAGCCGCAGCTCTCGCCGTTGCGATCTCAACAATCGTTTTCAGCTACGGCCCTCCCGCGGAATCCCGTTCTACGGACGAGAATCGAGCTGAGCCGCTGGAGGACGCAGCCGGAGAAGTCGCAGCAACCCTGCCGTTGTTTCACCGAGTCGATTCGAATTATGTCCGCGGGTCGCAGCCTTTGCGCGGCGGCATCAGAACGCTCAGCCGCCTCGGAGTCAGGACCCTCGTCGACTTGCGCTCAATTTACGATCACACGAAGGACATCAAGGAAGCGGCCGAGCTTGCCGGCCTCGCTTACCAATGGGTGCCGATGAGCGTTTGGAATCCGCCCACTGATGAGGAAGCCGATCGGTTCGTATCGGTCGTGACGGACACCGCGAACGGTCCGTTCTATGTTTTCTGCGCGGACGGGTTGAACCGCACGGGCGAGATGACCGCGATCTATCGCGTCGCGCACTCAAACTGGACTGTTGAGAAGGCGCTCGATGAAGCGGACGAGCTTGGCTTCAACCCTTATTACTACACGCTGCGGAGCTACGTCTGGGACTATGCGCGCAAGTTCAGGCCGTCATCAGTGCCTCCCACCGGCCGCCGGGTGAGTCCCCTCGAACCGTAAGCAACAAAGTAGATCTTACTTAAGCACGATCAGATCAATCACGAAAACTCGCCGCCTGGTTTTCACACGCGGGCAAGCTCGCCACCTCTGGATAGTTTGGCGCGACACGCTTGCTTGATAATGAGGCGCCGCTTCAATCATACTTCGCCCGGAAAGATGGGCAGGCAGGCCTCCCAACAAGAGTAACCAAATGGCAAAGTCCAAGTCTCCTAAGCTTGTCTTCGTCTGTCAACAATGCGGCTCGCAGCAGCCGAGATGGATGGGCAAATGCCCCGACTGCGGCGAGTGGAATTCGCTGGTTGAAGAGAAGTCCACGAGCGCACACCCGGAGTCTTCCCCTCGCGGCGGGTTGTTTCGCATGCGGGAAGTCGCGCCGGTCGCTTATCAGGATATCGAAAGTCAGAACGACGCGCGCCAGCCCTCGGGCATTGAAGAGTTCGATCGAGTGCTTGGCGGCGGAATAGTTCCAGGCTCACTTGTGCTGATCGGCGGCGATCCCGGCATCGGCAAATCAACGCTGCTGCTCGAAGTGGCGGACAAGCTTTCGATCACCTGCGGCAGAGTCCTGTACATCTCGGGCGAAGAGAGCGAGCGGCAGATCAAGCTGCGCGGCGAGCGGCTAGGCATCAATCCCACGGGTCTGTACCTCTTGCCCGAAACGTGTCTCGAACGAATCTTTCAAGAGATCGACCGGCTTGACCCGCAAGCGGTAATCGTCGATTCCGTGCAAACCGTATTCTCGATGAAGCTCGAATCCGCGCCGGGATCGGTTTCGCAAGTCCGCGAAGTAGCGGGGCAGTTTTTGATGCTTGCTAAGAACCGCTCGGTGCCCGTGTTCCTGATCGGGCACGTCACCAAAGACGGGGCGATCGCCGGACCGAAAGCGCTCGAGCATATCGTCGATACGGTCCTCTACTTCGAAGGCGAGCGCCATCATAATCATCGCATCATTCGCGCGGTGAAGAACCGCTTCGGCGCGGCGAATGAAGTCGGGGTGTTCGAAATGACCAGCCGCGGGCTGGTGCCTGTGCTCAATCCCTCCGGGTTGTTTTTGAATGAGCGGCCCGTTGGAGTGTCGGGCTCGGTGGTGACGGCTTGCGTGGAGGGCACACGGCCGATGCTGGTCGAGCTTCAAGCGCTGGTCACCTCAACGAAATACGCGACTGCTCGACGGATGACACAGGGCGTTGATGCGAACCGCGTTTCGCTGCTGATGGCGATGCTCGAAAAGCGAGTAGGCATGCACGTACTCGGCGACGACGTTTTCGTGAATGTGGCAGGTGGCATGACGATAGACGAACCGGCGGCCGACCTGGGCATTGTCGCAGCGATTGCATCGAGCTTCCGCAATGTTCCTGTTGACGAACGCTCGGCAGTGTTTGGAGAAGTCGGGTTGGCCGGCGAAGTGCGCGCGACAAGCCAGGCTTCAGTGCGAGTGCGTGAAGCTTACTCAATGGGCTTCCGCCGCTGCGTGATTCCTCACGGGAACCTCGCCGGGCTCGAGTACGACGACGGGATTGAAGTAGTTGGGGTGCGCAACGTCGGTGATGCGCTCGAGGCGTTGTTTTGATTTGCAGGTTTTTTCCGATCAATTGCTGAATCAAAATCCACTAAACGAAACGTCCACTTAACAGTTAGCTTCTACGGGACTGCAGTCGTGTGGAAGTGACGCCCGCTGGGTCAGAACCCCAAAACGTTCAGCGAGCACGGTCAGCAGTTTGACGTTAAGGCCGGGTCTCAAAGTGAGGATGTGATTTCCGCAAGCTTAACCGAAATCTCTCTTGATGCTGCTTCCTGGGCTTCTGAAAGCAACGCCGTCATACTGTCAGACAGATCAGCCAGACAAAGTTCGATCTCCTGCGGTAGTCGGCCACGCTGTTGTTCACTCATGGAGTAGTCGTAAATATCTTTGTCAGCCAGGATCATCAGCTTCTGGGGCGCTTCCGAAAGTATAAGAAACATGATGTCGGAATGAATCTTCCTCATCTTGGACTTGGCGAAGCCTCCTTTCTTCGCGCGCCCACTGTTTGCCGATATGCAACCAACGATCTGACCGTCATTGGATACTGCGTCAAACGCGAAGAAACCGTTGTTTCGTAAGGGAGCAATCTTTTTGGTAAACACTTGACCGTACTTTCGATGAAGCCATTCCGCCCGAATGTACTCCTCGACGATAAGGAATGATTTTGAAACAGCCATGTTTGGTCTCCAGGACCATGGTAGACGATCCCAATTCCAGGTCAATCGTTTCGACAACTGAACATGTGCTGCGCAAACTGGACTTGCCACGTTTGAACTGACATATCGAGGAGCAGTTCTGAAACAAAACATATCCGTTGCGACGAACTATCTACTAGATAATAAGGGGCCTGTGATGTAATAGATATGGGGGTTTGTCACTTAAAAAGTGAAACGCAATTCGGCCTCTGTTCTTCTATTCGACGGGCAAGAGCTTCCAAGCTGGCAGCCAGCCGGTCTTGCCCTTATAGGCTCCGTCCAGGATGCGCACCCTAATCAGGCATTCCGCAGCAAGCTGTCGTGGGTATTGATCCGACTGCCCGCGGATCTTGGCGAGCTCACTTTCCAAGTGCATTTTGAAGTAGGAAAGGGAGGTTTCAAGTATTTTCACCTTAACTTCGACCGGAACAAGCAGCAAATTACCTCCGTCTGTAAGTTCGTTAATGCCTTGTGAATCTTTTGCAGCTACAGATTTATTATAATCATCGTACGAAGACGAATACACTGCCATGACAACGCGGGGTCTGGAGTCCGTTTCCTCGTTTTGTCTGGCCTTGAGGTCGGAGTCTACAACCCGAGCTACGCGCCCCGGTTCAATAGTCATGCTGACATCGAGCTTATTTGCTCGCAGTCCTGAGGCTACTGCTACTGACAACGCCCAAATTCCGCGCTGAGCTTTCTCTGCCTCTCGCTCGGCTGCGCGTACGTCGCGCGCATACTTGAACGGGTTGTCCGTGTCGGTGAGACAGCAACCCTGTCGGACAATCTCGAGATTTATAAATAATCGATCTGGCATACGATAGATGTAGACCATGGCATTGCCATCACTATCTACCGCCAAGTCAGGCTCCAACTCAATCAATATGTGTGCCCTGCGATTAGCGAGTTTAGGCAATTAGTCGCTTGAGAAGCGTTGAATCGCGCATTAACGCCGATGAGCCGCACAACACTCTCTTTTCCGTGCAGCATGAGCACAGCTCTTGCGCCATCGAGTACTCGCAACACCTTCCAGACACTGTCGGAGGTTTTTGTTTTGGTCTGAGAGACTCCTAGACTTGGCGAGAAAACACTCAGGATGAGAAAACCCGCTGCTAGGTGTTTCTTCATTACTACCTCGCTATCTAGACACAGGGCTGAGGCGTCACTCCAAAGTGACATTGCCTAACCGAGGATCGCCAACTCGCAACAGGCTAGGAGCAATGATGGTATTCTGGCAGCCAGTTACAGTGAGTCAAGCCTTTTAGTGGCGTAACCAATATTCTTTGAGTGTGCGCAGGTTTCGTGGAGCAACGGTTTACGCGAGCACAGATTCCGTGGCGGCCCTCTCGTCTAATCCGCTAATAAGCACTGCGTAGCCCGCGCGTTAGCGGGTGGGTAAGGATGGCTTGAAGATAGCTTCGAGTTGGCGCTCAATTCGATCCAAGCGCTGCTCAAGGGCCGCAAACCGAGTATCCTGAGCCGCAAACCGGGCGTCGAGATAGCCACGAAGATCATCAATCCGCTTGTTCATCGCCTGCTGATTAAGCCAGCTTGCGCCAAAGATGCTGACGATGAAGGTCGCTAACGCAATGATGATGGTCACGATCAGTGGATTCATCGGCGTCATTATACTGAGTTGACCGAGGGAAGACTAGGGCTTGTCAAACATTGCGGACAGCTTCTTGAACCCTTGTTCTGTTCAGGGCGCCGGGTTGCTCTTTCCAATCCAATAATCCGGCCGCTCTTGCGTACTCGGATCGTGTCTCTCCATCCACCGCTCGGGAAGTTTCAGTTCATTGAATCCGAACTTGCGATAAAGATCGTGCGCGTCTTTCGTCGCAAGCACCCATCGCCTGAAACCTTGAAGTTCGGGATGCGAGATGATCACTTCCATCAGCCATTTCGAAAGGCCGTGCCCGCGATGCGACTCAAGCACAAACACGTCGGCTATCCACGCGAACGTTGCGTAGTCGGTGATGACTCGCGCGAATCCGACTTGCTGATCGCCCTTGTAGAGACCAAACGGAATCGAGTGTTCGATCGACCGGCGGATTGTCTCGACGGATCGCCCCGCGGCCCAATATGAAGTGTCCAGGAAACTGTGAATGACACCAATGTCGAGGCGTGTCTTGTCGGTGCTGATCGTGTATTCGCCTCTGTGCCAATGACCGTCCATGCTCGCCCTCCGTTCGTGTCATCAACGCGCTGAAGAGTGCTCAACTCCCTCCCGCAATCGGCGTTCGGCCAGGCGATCTGCAGGTCGACTACTCTTTCAACGCCGGTCTCGCGTACTCTCTCGCGTACTCTGGTGGTTCAATGCCCGCCGGAAGCCGACCGTCACTGATTGGCGCACCGGCCGTTAGTTTCAACGGCACCACGCCTGCCCAGACTGAGAGCTCGTAGTCTTCTTCATCGTCAATCGGGGGACCTGTACGCACCTTCGCCGAGACTTCGACGAGCGGCAGCTTCAGCACCAGCGTCGCGCGCAACTCGCCTTCATCAGGCGTGCGAACCTCTTCCCAACGTCCGGGCACTACCTGGTCGGTGAACGCATGGAGCGCTTTGAGCTTCTCGTCCTGAGCATCGACCGCCGTCGCATTTCCAAAAATGACCACGGACCTGTAGTTGATCGAATGATGGAACGCGGAACGCGCCAACACCAGTCCGTCAATCAGCGTGACGGTTACGCAAACGTCTATGCCTTCTTCCAACGAGCGCAGCATGCGGCTAGCGGCCGAGCCATGGATGTACAGATCATCTTCGATCCGCCCGTAGGAAGTTGGAATCACCACGGGCTTGCCTTCAGCGATGAATCCGACGTGGCATATGAAGGCTTCATCAAGGATTTGAAACACCGCGGCGCGATCGTACTCGCCTCGTTTCGGCAGTCGTTTCAAAACGGTTCGCTCGGTTGGTGTAAAGGTCCTCGTCAAGCTGTTTACTCCGTTGCTATCTCCAATGCTCGGCGCGGGCAGTCGCCGGCGCAGGCCTCTTGATCCGCGGCGCTTGCTTATCCTTTAGCGTTTTTAGGACCAGTGTCGTACGCGTCGAATGAACAGCTGCGATTCGCTCGATCTTGTCGCTGACCAGCCGTCCAAGCTGTTCGGTGTTCGATACCCGCACTCGCAGAACGTAGCAGTCTTCGCCTGCTATGCGGTGTAGTTCTTCGACCTCGGGAATTCGCGCGAGCAGCGCGGCGGCTTTGGCTGCGCGAAACTGAGTCTGAACGAAAACGAAAGCTACGAGGCTATCCTTCATAATCACCCCGCGAAGTAGCGCAGACTTTAATCTGTGTCTCTAGTCTCGACATTCCCGTGCCTCTCCCAACTCCCTTTGAGCAACTCCGCTAGGAGTTGAATGTTTATAGAAGCGGGTCGTTCGGCGGGGCGCACACCAGCGGGGTGCTATGTCGATGACTCGCTCATTCTACGAGAGTTGATCCGGCACATTGCACCCCGCTGGGGTGCGGCTCACGCGGACCACGTTTCTATAAACATTGCACCCCTACGGGGGTGCCTGCACAGACTTTAGTCTGTGTTCAGACCAATGCTCTCAGCCCTTCGACTCGTTTGACCGACCGTTGTTGCCGGCTCTTCAGTAGCCGGGCTTTGATCATCGACCCTAGTTGTTTGACCGCCTGCTCGATCGCTTGAGGACCGGCCATGGTGAAACTCAGCCGCATCATGTTCTGTTGCGGCGAGCTCGAATAGAAGTGTTCTCCGCTGACGAAAGTAACTCCACTCTCGATCGCCTGAACGAGTAGCTGCGAGGTGTTTATCGACTCAGGAAGCCTGACCCATACGGACATTCCACCGGCTGGCCGGCTCCAGCTTGCATCGTTCGGGAAGTGCTTCTCCAGCGCTTCAAGCATCGCGTCGCGGCGCTGAGCGTAAGCCTTCTTCACCCTCTTTATGTGCTTGGCGAGAAGCCCTCGCCGGGCGAATTCGAAGATCGCCGCTTGGGCGAGAAGGCTCGCGTGCAAATCGGATCGCTGCTTGGCGCGATTGAGATGATCAATGACCACTTGCGGCGCGGCAATCCAGCCGACTCTGAGCCCGGGGAAACCGACCTTAGAGAAGCTGCTGATGTAGATCACCATGCCGTGCTCGTCCAGCGCCTTGAGCGGCGGGACCTCGGGTCCGTTGTAGCGCAGTTCCCGGTAGATGTCGTCCTCGACTATTGGCACACGATATTGGCCGGCGATCTCGATCAGGCGGCGCCGCGACGCCACATCCATCGTGACCCCGGTCGGGTTGTGAAAACTCGGCACGACGTAGATCAGTTTCGCGCGCCGCTGAGAAAGAACGTCTTCGAGAACGTTGAGGTCCATTCCATTTTCGCCGACCGGTACGCTGATGTACTTCGAGCTCGCTCCGCAGAATACGCTGAGCGCGCCCGGATAAGTCGGATTCTCGAGCGCGACTTCTTCGCCGGGGGCCACCAGTATCTGGCGGATCAAATCGAGAGACTGCTGGCAGCCATTGGTGACAAGCACCTCGCCGGGCGATGCCTTCACTCCGGACAGCGCGAGCTGCGCGGCGATGTATTCCTGAAGCGGCGCGTACCCGCTGGTGGTTCCCAACTGGAGCAGTATGCGGCCTTGTCTTCTCAGCGCTCGATCGACACAGCGGCGGAAATCATCGAGCGGGAAAAGATCGGCCGAGGGAAGGGCGAGGGCGAGCGGAATCACCTCGCGCCGGGTTTCGAAGCCGGCCATCTCCTGTAGCCAGTTGTCTCTGCCCTGGACTGCGAGCAGCGACTCCCAGGGCATCGGCGATGGCAAGCTTTGCTCTTTGGCCGGAGAAGCTGGAGCCGGCGCTGGGACTCGCGTGATGTAGGTGCCGCTGCCGACGCGCGATGTTATGACCCCGTCGGCGGCGAGTTCGGCGTAGGCGTTCGTGACGGTGTTGCGATTGACACCGAGCGTCTTCGCAAGCTCTCTATTCGCGGGAAGCCGATCCCCGATCTTCAATGCGCCGTCGGAGATTCTGCGGCGCACTTCAGTCACGATCTGGGTGTAAAGCGGAACGTGACTGTCGCGTTTCAGCTCCAATAGCATCGATGGCAGCCTCAAAGAATTGGAATATCTGACCGAGCCATTTTACAGCCAGATTGCGCGATGTAAAGAACCAATTATGGGCCAATTCTCATAGGCCAATCAATGGGCTGTGTGGCTCCGATGTATTGGATATCGGTTTTTGAAAACGAACGGAGGTCGCTTAGTTTCGGATAGGTGATTTTGGATTACGCTTGTGTGCTACTGATGGGCTTATCGGAATCGTTAGATAACAGCCCGGACTTCGCGGGCCGGGTAAGATACTGTCTGGGCCAAACCGAAAAACACCAAAGGGGATGACGCCGCCCCCGTGGCCTCATCCCCCTCAGTTTATTGTTGCTTTGTCTGTCGCTTCTCTCAGTCTTGCGATGACCGGCGGAGCCCCCGTTCCCCCAACCACCGCCTAACTTTTTAAAGCTACGCAGTCACATTGGCAATGTTTGTGCCAGCGTTTCTGCCCCGCGCAGGTAGCCGTAACTTGTGCGGTTGAATGAAACCGTGTCTGTGCTCTTCTTTGAGCTGCCAAAACTTGTCAAGTAGCGAGTGACGAATCGCGGCAAAGAGCAAAGAGCAAAGAGCAAAGAGCAAAGAGCAAAAGGCAAAGGGCAAAGGGCAAAGAGCAAAGCGCAAAGGGCGGCGGTTCGACATCTTCTCTAGCTATGTTCCTCTTTACTCTTTGCTCTTTGCTCTTTGCCCTTTGCGCACTATAATGAACGCCGTCAGGGCCCGCCCTTGACACGACTGGGAGTCAGAACGGATCGCGGCCTCGATCAAATCCTATTCACTAATTGTTTCGCGCCGCTTTCCCGCGACTTGTTCGATTCTTATCTTCTTTAGTGTTCCAGTCGTAATCAAGCCGGAGCGAACAGGACAACTTGAATTCCAGATTGCGGTGATCCTATTTGTTTGATGTCGCAATCGCAGCTTAGTCGGAGTCGCGACCAAAGGGCCGCGAATTGATCTTTCAAAACTCAGCTTAACTATTCGCAGCGTCGTAAGGCAGGAACGGCTCGAGCGATAGATAAGACGTACGGAGGATATATGCAAGCCGATGTTACTCTGATTCGTATCGTCTTCGTCGCGGCGCTCGTGAGTGCAGGTTACTTCCTGAGGCCTTTCCCCAAACCCGGTTCGGGAAATGGGGTAATGTCGGCGGTCATTGGGGGAGTACTTGCAGTCTCGATAATCTACTTCGAGACCCGGATTCGCAAAGCCACACTTAAGACTCTTATTGGCGGGGCGGTCGGGTCGATACTCGGTATCGCAGGCGCAACCTTAATCTGCTGGATCATAGCCGCGCAGCATGCGATCCCGGAAGAGTTCAAATCTTTCCTAACACTCACGCTCACGTTGTTCATGGGTTACGTAGGATTGATAGTCGGCGCGGTCAAGGGGGACTATCTGGACCTCACTGCGCTTGGAGGAATATTCGTAGAAAAAGGAGCAGCCAAGTCGCACTCGTTGATACTGGACACTTCGGTCATCATCGATGGCCGCGTCGCCGATATTGCCGAGACAGGGTTTCTCTCCGGGATGCTGGTAATCCCTCAGTTCGTGCTGCGCGAGCTTCAACAGATCGCCGACAGCGCCGACTCGATCAAACGCAACCGCGGGCGCCGCGGACTCGACATACTTCAGCGGATTCAGAAGAAAAAAGGCAGCAGCTACGAGATAGTCATCAGCGAGGCTGACTTCCCGGATGTGCGCGAAGTCGACCACAAGCTCATCGAGCTGGCCAAGCAGATCGAAGCCAAAATCGTCACCAACGACTTCAACCTGAACAAGGTCGCTCAACTTCGCGGCGTGTCGGTGCTCAACATCAACGAGCTTGCCAATGCGTTGAAACCGGTCGTGCTGCCCGGCGAGATCATGCGGGTCTTCGTTCTGAAAGAGGGTAAGGAATACAACCAGGGCGTGGCCTATCTCGACGACGGCACGATGGTGGTTGTGGACAACGCCCGTCGCATGATCGGCAAGAACATCGACGTGTCGGTCACCAGCGTCTTGCAGACCACAGCGGGCAAGATGATCTTCGGCCGCTTCAGCGAGGACGGGCGTCCGGCCGGCCCGCGGCACAACAACGCAGCCTCGCCGTGACCGAACGCAAGCTCAACACAGCCATAATACCCGCGGCCGGCATCGGCGCCCGCATGCACGCCGATCGCGCCAAGCAGATGCTGGAGTTGGGCGGCGTGCCGGTGCTTGTGCATACGCTTCGGCGCTTCGAGCAGTGCGATGCAGTCGATCAAATCATTTTGGCCTTGCAGACGAACCTGACTACTGACGTGCTGGGGCTGATCTCTCGATACAACATTACGAAGATTGCGCGCGTGGTGGGAGGAGGAGCCGAGCGGCAAGACTCGGTCTATCGCGGGCTCCAAGTGGTGAGCGAAGAAAACGCCGGCATAATAGTCGTTCACGACGCCGTGCGCCCGTTCGTCAAGCCTGAAGAAATCCGCGCGGTGATCGAACGCGCCGCAGCCACCGGAGCTGCACTCCTTGCATTGGCCGCCACCGACACCATCAAGCAGGTGAAATCGGGCCGCGTTCAGCGGACGCTTGATCGGCGGCGAATCTACTACGCGCAGACGCCTCAAGCGTTTCAATTCTCGATCCTTCGCGAAGCGTTCGAGCGCGCATATGCCGATGGCTTCATGGGTACCGATGAATCGCAGCTTGTGGAGCGGCTTGGCCATCGGGTGTCGGTGGTGGAAGGCTCGCCGATAAACATCAAGATCACCCGGCCGTTTGATCTGCGGCTGGCGGAAGCGATACAAGCCGCGTTCTTCGATTGAGTAAATGAACGAATTGAGTCGCATAGGAATCGGCTACGACATACACCGTTTGGTTGAAGGGCGGAAACTTGTGCTGGGCGGCGTGGAGATTCCCTTCGAGAAAGGACTGCTCGGGCACTCGGATTCGGATGTGCTCACTCACGCGATCTGCGACGCACTGTTGGGGGCTGCTGCGCTTGGAGATATCGGCACGCACTTTCCGGATAGTGATCCTCGCTGGGCGGGAGCGTCGAGCCTGGACTTTCTCGCGCGGGTGGTTGAGCTAGTCACTGAAAAGGGATATCGAATTGCGAACGCCGACGCGACGGTTATGGCTGAGCGGCCTAAGCTCGCGCCATATGTTCAAGCTATGCGCGAGAGATTGGCTTCGGTCCTTCGAATCGACGTTGATCAAGTCAACGTGAAAGCAAAGACGAACGAAGGGCTCGAATCAGTCGGCCGCGGCGAGGCTATGGCAGCGCAGGCAATTGTGCTTCTTGCATACTCTGGGGCGAGAGCCTTATGAAGTTGCGGTTCGAATGGGATAATAGAAAGGCTGCGGCGAATCGTCGTAAGCATAGAGTGGGCTTTGATGAGGCGAGCACGGTCTTCGACGATGCGCTCGCGCGTATCTTTGATGATGTGGGGCACTCGACCGACGAAGTACGAGAGATCAAAATGGGGAATTCAATACTCGAGCGGCTGCTGGTGGTTTCTTTCGTTTTAGGTACCGGTGGAAGATATTCGAATCATCAGCGCGCGATTGGCGACCAGGAAAGAGCGTGAAGACTATGAAGAAAACATCAGGGCGTAAGATTCGGAAGAATCAATCAGACGAATTGCGACCGGAGTACCGCTTCGACTATGAAAAGGCACGTCCAAATCGGTTTTCGAGTGGGACGAGCGAGGAGCGGAGGGTCGTAGTGCTGGATCCCGACGTTTCCGCAGTCTTCAAGACACCCGAGTCTGTTAACAAGGCTCTCCGGGCGATAATCTCCGCAATGCCAGGAAGCAGGCCAAAAGTCATTCGCGAGTCAACACAGAAATAACTGAACCCCAACCGAACATCTGATGCTCAAGCAAAGAAAGACACCTGCGGTTACCGCGATCTGTCTGGTTTGGTTGATCCTTACCAGCGTTGCTCTTCTGACTCTGGCACAATCTCATCATAAGCCTTCGCGTGATGAAGCAACCAAGGCCATCCGCTCATCAGCGTACGAAATGATGAAGGCGTTTCTCACTCAGGACGTCGCGACATTCAAGCGTCATGCGGCGAAGCGGACGCTGGCACTGATAGACCTGGCATACGAGGCGGCGCGGCAGGATCCGCGTTATCAAGGAGAGCTGCAAACCGCGCGAATCACGAACGCGGACCAGTTCTTGAGCTACTTCTTGCAGGGCATGGCAACCCAGTATCTTCAGGGTGCCCCGCTGTCTCCCGAAGCAGCGGCTATCAGAGTCGCTAACGACTCGACCGTTTCCTTCATCAGCGATTCCGAAGCCCGAATCATCGCGGGTGATTCTGAAGTCGCCCGCGCACGGCTAGTCGCGAGAGGGTGGAAGATTGATCTGACGGATGCACTTAAAAAGGCTGTCCTCAAAGAAGTAAATAATCCGGAGCTGCGAGCTAAAATAAAGAGCTTGTGAGATGCGAGCAGTCGATATCATAGCCAAGAAGCGCGACGGTCATTCGCTCACCGGTGACGAGATAGGCTTCATCATTCGCGGTTACACTAACGGCGAAGTCGCCGACTACCAGATGGCCGCGCTCGTTATGGCCATCTATCTGCGCGGGATGACCACCGCAGAAACTCTCGCGCTCACCGAAGCGATGCTACATTCCGGAGAGGTCGTAGACTTCTCCGATCTGGCGCGCCCGCGCGTCGACAAGCATTCGACCGGCGGCGTCGGCGATAAGACTTCGCTGGTGATCGCACCGGTGGTCGCCGCGGCCGGTGTTCTCGTGCCGATGATCTCCGGCCGCGCGCTCGGGCATTCGGGCGGCACGCTCGATAAGCTCGAATCGATTCCCGGCTTTCGGACTGATCTATCGCTTTCGGAGTTTCGAGCAACTCTTACAGAAGTCGGCGCGGCGCTGATCGGCCAGACCGCCGAGATCGCGCCTGCGGACAAGAAGCTCTACGCGTTGCGCGACGTGACCGCTACTGTTGCTTGCCGTCCGCTGATGGCTGCTTCGATCATGAGCAAGAAAATGGCCGAAGGAGCGAGCGGCCTGGTGCTCGACGTGAAAACCGGCAGCGGCGCTTTCTTGAAGAAAGAAGAAGAGGCAAGGGAGCTCGCGGCGCTGATGATCTCGATCGCGCGCGGAATGCAGAAAGAATGCATCGTGCTGATCACCGATATGAACCAGCCGCTCGGCCGCGCGGTCGGCAATTCACTCGAGCTGATCGAAGCGATTGAGACTCTGAAAGGCGGAGGCCCGGATGACTTCAACACGTTGTGCCGCGAGCTTTCAGCGGAGATGCTGGTGATGGGCAGGGCGGCGACTGATACCGGCCGGGGCCGCCAGCTTTACGACGAGCTGATCTCATCCGGCGCCGCCCTCGAGAAGATGCGAGCCATCATCGGGGCTCAGGGAGGCGATGCGCGCGTGCTCGACGATTACGGGTTGTTGCCACACGCGGAGCAGCAGCAGGAACTTCTCTCATCGCAAGCCGGTTTTGTTCAAGCCATCAACACCGAAGCCATCGGGCACGCATCGATGCTGTTGGGAGCGGGGCGGGCAAGGCTCGATACCGCGATCGATCTCGGCGTAGGCCTGACCGTACACGCGAAGATCGGCGACACGGTCGAGCGGGAATCTCTTCTCGCGACGATGCACTTCAACGACGCCTCTCGCGCCGAAGAGGCCGGCGGCGACGTTCGCAACGCATACACGATAGGGCCGGAGCGGGTCGCTCCACCTCAGTTAATCAAAGCCGTTCTGCGCTGATTTACAAACATAAGGCGAGTCGTTAGAATCGAGCGCGCTTCGACCCACACTGAAGTTTTGAGTTCAGCCTACAGGCTGCCGGGGTTTCGGAGAGACAACCGGCAAGCTAAAGCTTGAACTCTGAACGTTTTGAGTTCAGCCTTCAGGCTGCCGGGGCTTCGGAGGCACGACCGGCAAGCTAAAGCTTGAACTCTGAACTCTGAACTCTGAACTCATCACGCCGAGGAGGACACAATGAAAACCAAGGTAACCCGTCGAGACTTCTTTCGCACAAGCGCCGTCGCGGGATTTGGCGCGCGGCTGTTCGGAGGCCTGTCGCCGGTCACGTTTGCTCAATCAAAGGGCTCGCGCCCGCTTGTGGTTTCGAGCGCCAACGGATTGCGCGCGACGGCGAAGGCGATTGAGATGATCCGCGCGGGTAAGGACACGCTTGACGCCGTGGTCGCCGGAGTGAACATCGTAGAAGACGATCCAAAGGATATGAGCGTGGGCTACGGCGGCCTGCCCAATGAGGACGGCGTCGTCGAGCTGGACGCGAGCGTGATGCACGGCCCGACGAAACGCGCCGGCGCAGTCGCTTCGATTCAGAAAATCAAGAACCCATCCAAAGTGGCGCAACTGGTGTTGGAACGCACTGACCACTTGCTGCTGGTCGGACCAGGCGCGCTTCGATTCGCGCTCGCTCACGGGTTCAAGGAAGAAGAGCTGCTGACCGAAGAGTCTCGCATCGTCTGGCTGCGATGGAAAGAGCGGATGAGCGCGGACGATGGGTGGGGGCCGGGGCTCGCCGCGCCGGACGTTCCGCCTACTCAGAGCAAGCTTCTCAACGGCGACCCGAAGCGCGCAGAACTGATCGCTCTCGCAGATGAATACATAGCTCACCCGCCGACCGGCACCATCAACTGCATTGCAGTGAACGAACGCGGAGACATCTCGGGCACGACGACGACGAGCGGGCTGTTTCACAAGTTGGCCGGACGCGTTGGAGATTCGCCCTTGATCGGCTGCGGCCTGTTTGTCGACAACGAAGTCGGCGCCGCGGGATCAACCGGCCGCGGGGAAGAATGCATAAAGATCAACGGCGCGCACACTGTTGTCGAGATGATGAGGAAGGGCATGTCGCCAACCGACGCCGCGCTCGAAGCCTGCAAGCGGGTGGCTGGGAACTACAACAACAATATGGCGAAGCTCAAAAAGTTCAGCGTCAATTTCTACGCGCTGAACAAGAACGGCGAGCACGGCGCGGCGAACTTGTGGGGCTACTCGGTGAATTCAAAGGGCGAGCGGAAACGCAATCAGTACGCGGTACACGATGGTCGAGAGAACAAGCTGCACGATGTTGCGTACTTATACGAATCGCCAGACAAGTAGCCCGAAGCGTCTGTTTGCGTTGGATGAACCGCCGATCTGCTCTGACTGACGCAACGCTGATCTTCGCAGATCAGCGAGGATCTGCGAACCGGCAGGCAGCGGAGACCGGCGGTTAATTCAGGCAGAGATGCACATTCTCATATCCGGCCACTCGCGGAGAGTCTCTATGACCAAACGTCGCTTGATCTTTGCGGCGAGCACCCTCATCACCACCCTCGCGCTCTTGCAACTCGCACCCGCTCAGTCGAAGCCACGGGCCCGCGATCTGGGGATTCCATTTGAGGGCACGCCAGGAGCGCTCAACGCGATCACCGATGTCAAAGGCATCGAGGTCGGTCACACGACGCTAATCTCGGGCGAGGGCAAACTCCAGGTCGGCGTTGGTCCGGTTCGAACCGGAGTGACTGCGATTCTCCCGCGCGGCAAGCAGTCATCGAACGATCCGGTGTTCGCGGGTTGGTTCTCGCTCAACGGCAACGGCGAGATGACCGGCACAACCTGGCTCGAAGAATCGGGCTTTCTAGAAGGGCCGATCATGATCACCAACACCCACAGCGTCGGCGTCGTGCGCGATGCAGTGATCGCGTGGCGAGTGAAGCGCGGACCGCCGGACGCGTCCGGGTACTGGTGGTCGCTGCCAATCGTCGCGGAAACCTACGACGGCTACCTGAACGACATAAACGGATTTCACGTCAAGCCCGGCCACGCGTTTGATGCTCTCGACGGCGCCAAGCCTGGGCCGGTCACGGAAGGAAACGTTGGCGGCGGGACTGGAATGGTCTGCTACGGCTTCAAGGGCGGGATCGGAACGGCGTCGAGGAAACTCGATCAAAACGTGGGCGGCTACACCGTTGGAGTGCTGGTGCAGGCGAACTTCGGCCGCCGCAATCAGCTTCGCATCGCGGGTGTACCGGTTGGTGTTGAGATAACCGAAGGCGCCCTTTCGTCCAACGATGGCTCGCTTCGCGATGACGTCGGCTCCGTTATCATCGTCGTCGCGACAGACGCTCCCTTGCTCTCGCATCAGCTAAAGCGACTGGCTCGGCGCGCAGCGCTTGGAGTCGCAAGGACCGGGAGCATTTCAGGCAATGGCTCGGGTGACATCTTTGTCGCCTTGTCGACGGCAAATCCGGAAGCCGCTAAGGAAACAGGAACAATTCAGTTGACGATGCTCCCGAATGAACGCATGACTCCGTTGTTCGAAGCAACCGTCCAAGCGACTGAGGAAGCGATCATCAACGCGCTGATCGCAGCGGAGACCATGACCGGGATCGATAACCATAAGGTGATCGGTCTCCCGCATGACCGATTGAAGCAGGTGATGAAGAAGTACAATCGCTCAGTTGGCGCGAAAGAGAGGTAGGTGCTGCCTATCAGGTCACTGCGGCGTAACCTGCAACCGGGGTCTTCAGCCTGACGACGGTGGACGTCGGCCGGCTCATACCTTTCTGCAAGAAGGGCGCAAACAAGTCCCGATTGCCTCCCCTTTTCCCCTTGGTTCGACTACTGCATTCGGTAGTGTGATATTCCTGCTTCGCTAGAGGTTTATTCACGGAATGTCCTAGTTAAGATAGCGCTCTAATTCTTTCGCGTTAATCGCACGTAGTGATAACAAACGCAAAGTCCAATAGCGGCGACCACAACGTAGAACTGAGAGTTCATGGGTGTATAGCCGCTGTATTCCCGTTAATACAAAGTCCAGCGCGGCAAGGATGAGAACCAGGTAGGACATACCCAGTAGTGAGTGCACCACGACCTGTATCCATTTGATCTTGGATTCTATGGCCCATTCTAACCAAACCAGGCGGCACCAACGCAAAGCAGATGCCGAAGAAATAAAAAAGGGGAAAGATGGCTTCAGGCTGAGCGATATAGTTGTAAACGACTATAACGGCAATGCCCAAGAAAAAGGCAATGATAAGAATCCAACATCCAACCGAGAAGCCAAGTGTTAGGATCCTTTTGGCTCTTGATTCTTCGCTCGGAGCGTCCACGGATGCTATCTATACTCTTGTTTCAGACTTGCGATCAAGCCGCAAGAAGTTCGGTAGTGGGGTAATAGTGTGTCGCCTCGAACGCTGAGACCTGCGGTACCATATTGCTGGCGGCAGTCCCAGGCGTTATGATCAACAGCATGAATCAAGAGCAGCCAATCAATCAGGAGCAGGGAATTGAGCTGGAATTTTGGGACAGGCAGGAATTCTGGAGGCAGGGGCGACCAATATCCGAACGCCGACGCCTTAGTCAGGGCGAGACAGTCCCGTTGCCGGAAAAGTTGGAATGCTTCGATGGCCACTTCTGGAAGGTGATAGAAACTCAACCAGTGGTAGGGATCGTGGGAACTCCTCCGGTAACGCTTGTCTTCTGTAGGTACATAGGACCGGCGAAGCAATCACTGAGCTAAGCGACAACCGGGCCTTATGATTATCCAGCAACGCAGGAATATCACATTACCCTGCATTCTTGTTCCGAAATAACTCGTGATGTGATGCTATAATCCGATACAAGGATCGACGCGACTCTAAAAAGGTAGACGAATCTTATGAAAATGACAGTGCTGGTGGAGCGGATCGAGGAACATAAGTACCGGGCGAGCACGGGGTATCCGTTGGCCATCGAGAGCGAAGGAAAGTCGCGTGATGAAGCAGTGGAGCGCCTGCGGAAGCGAGCCTTGGAACGCCTGGAGAGGAGCGAACTAGTGCAAGTCTCAATCGCCGACGAGCGCGATATCAATCCCTGGGTCAAATACGCAGGCCTCTGGAAGGATCATCCAGACTTTGACGAGTTCCTCGAGAATATCGCCGAATATCGTCAGGCCGCCGAAGATGTACGTCCCACCCGATGAGCCTCTACGTTTTGGACACCGACACGCTGACGTTGTGGCTTCGCGGTCACACACGCGTATGCGAGCGTGTCGCGGAGCAAGATTCAAACGAGCTTTGCGTGAGCATCGTCACCATCGAAGAGATGCTCAGAGGTTGGTACACGCAGATTCGCCGCGCGAAAACAGACGAGCAGCTCGAGCGCGCGTATGCTGCTCTACAACAGGCCGTTCAGGTCGCATCACGGCTTCCGATCCTCGCGTTTGATCATGCGGTCATCCAACGTTTCGCCGAACTGAGGAAACGCAAACTTCGGATTGGCACCAACGACTTGAAGATTGCGGCCACCGCGTTTGAAAACCAAGCAGTGTTGGTCACACGAAATCGGTCAGATTTTCGACGCGTAGCTGACCTGATGTTCGAAGATTGGTCCTGAGATGAATCGCGACAACATCCTCGACAGCCGATTCTGGGGCACCGTCCCGCGTGGACTAATCAATGCCAGGTCATTTATGATTTATTGGTCAGTCGCGCATCTCGAAACGCGACGACTAGGTGGAACCGCCTCTTCAAAACAATTCGATAGATCAGCGGCCAGAGACCTTAAATGAAACGAATTGCTTTTGTTCTTTTGCTAACAAGCACACTCGCGCTGCCCGCTTGCACCGGAGTGATAGGCAAGCGCGATGAATCCGGCGGCAAGCTTCGCGTCGGCATTGTCTTCGACATCGGCGGCAAAGACGACAAGTCTTTCAACGCCGCCGCGTGGGAAGGCGTCAAACGCGCCAAGGAAGAACTCGGTATCTTTCTTCGCGACGTCGAACCAGGCGACCCCACGTCGATCGAGCCTTCGATGCGAGCCTTCGCGGAACGCGGCTACGATCTGATCGTGGGCGTCGGCTTTGCTCAGGCGCCCATCATGGACGAGGTCGCCCGCGATTATCCCAACTTGAAGTTTGCCATCATCGACGGAGTGATCGACTTGCCCAACGTCGCCTCCCTGATCTTCAAAGAGCACGAGGGATCTTTTCTAGTCGGGATGATCGCAGCGCGGACGTCGAAGACCGGTAAGATCGGATTCGTCGGCGGGATGGATATTCCCCTGATCCACAAGTTCGAGACGGGCTACGAAGAAGGCGCGCGCTACGCGAACCCGAAGATCGAAGTGTTCGATAACTACGTGGGCGTGACCGATGCGGCGTGGAACAACCCAGGCAAGGGCAAGGAGCTTGCCAAGGCTCAGTTGGAGCGCGGAGCCGACGTCATCTTTCAAGCAGCGGGCAACTCGGGTCTCGGCGTCTTCGACGCGGCCGAGGAGACGCACACGCTTGCGATCGGGGTCGATTCCAATCAGAACTGGGTGAAGCCGGGCTTCATACTGACAAGCATGATCAAACGCGTTGACGTCTCAGTCTTCAACACGGTGAAGGACGTGGTCGAGGGCCGCTTCAAGGGCGGAATTCATGAATTCGGGATGGAGACTGATGGAGTTGGCTACGCGCTTGATGACTACAATCGGAACCTGATCCCGCAGTCGGTGCTTGACGAAGTGGACCGAGCGAAACAGGATATCATTGCAGGACGCATCAAAGTCACCGACGCGATGGCCGAGAAGTAGAAGTCAGAAGGCAGAAGTCGGAAGACGACCGAGGACCGGAGACGGCCGACCGTCAACCGTCAACCGTCGTCCGTCATCCGTCCTTGCTAGCCCTATCCAAGAAATCGTATCGCCGAGGGCAGCACTTCTAGGTGGGCAGGCGTGAAGCCGACCATCTCACCATCCAGATCAATGGCCATCGGCTCCTCGGTTTCTATTGAGACTTCGCGAGCATGCATCTCGGTCACCTTCGGGCTTTTCAGATACGCGCCCCGCTGGATTCGCGGCAACTCCCTTATCACATCCAAACGAGTAGCCCCGTCCGTTACGATCACGTCGAGCAGGCCGTCATCGAGTTCCGCGTGCGGCGCCAGCATCATCCCGCCGCCCGCGAACCTGCCGTTGGCGACAATGATCAGGTTGCTGTTGATCTTCATCTCGCGTCCATCGAGCCGAAGCGAAACCGCGATGTTCTTGTAGCGCCCCAGAGCGGCGATGGCTGCGGCTGCGAATCTCGCGCTCCCGCCGATCCAGCGAGGCAGAGTGTTGCGCCAACGGTTGACCATCTCCGAAACATCGCCACCCAGTCCGAACGACGCGACGTTGATGAACAAGCGAGAAACCTTCGCGCCATTCTGGTCGTGGAACTCCGCTCGCGCAACGTCGAGTAATCTGCTTTCCGGCTCGATCAGCGTTCGCATCCAGTCGCTGCGACTCGTCAATCCAAGCGTGCGGCGAAAGTCCGAACCGGTTCCACTTGGCAGCAGTCCTATCGATGCAGCCTCGTTGATAGCACAACCTCGATCGCTGAAGTAGCCATTGACAACCTCGTTCAGCGTGCCGTCACCGCCAACCGCTACAACACGCGAAGCGCCGGCGGAGAGCGCTTGACGCGTGACTTCAATTGCCTCGCCTGCGCGGGTAGTCACGTGCGCATCGAAGCCAATATCGAGGGCGTCAATTCGTTGCCGCGCATCTGCCCATGCGCGGAGAGTCGCGCCTCGAGCAGAAGCCGGATTGATGATGAACAGAATCTTTTCCACGTCTGAGGTCGGGCCAACAATGAGTCGGTTATACCAGCAGGGCGCAGCAGGCGTAGAAGTCAAAGTTCTGCGTCTTACGCTACGCTTGTTTTGCGAAGAAGAATGTCAACATGCCTGCTACCAAGAAAGAACTAGAGGATGCTGTTGCGTCGAGGTACGCAACAAGCGCAGTAGTGGAGTCATCCCTAATCAGAGCAAAGGCCAAGCAGCGCCACGCCAATAGGAGATTCCATATCGTGGCGATAATCAAGGCGATCCACAGCATGGAACTCGATACCTGGCTCGTCCCAGATGTTCTCGCCCCAAAGATCCCTCCGATAATCACTGCCAGAGGCACTGAGTATATGGCCAAGAGCTTAGTAAGCGGAGGAACCAACTCATCGGCGTAAAGATCGCCCTTTACGAAGGCAAGGATTATTGCCGCGCTTTGCAGAAGAAGAAATGCTACAAAGACGGTTAGCAATTTAAGTCTTGCCCGAGCAATCGTCACTTTCTTTCCCCAAGCCCCCTGAGCTCGTTTACCAGAGAGTCTATCTGCTTATGTGCTTCATCTTTCGTCGCGTCGCTCAAGTCATTCCGCCAGTTAGGGGATTTGCTTCTCTTCTAACGAACGAGATATTGAAGACGAAAGTACTTCTCACCACCGCCCGTTACATGCGGGTAAGAAAGAAGTATTGCGTACTGGCCAATCAGGGAATCGGAACGGATACTTAGAGGGATGTACGGGGTTGCGTAGTAAGTCGTATCCCCTTCGCGGTAAGGATGGAAATCCAGCGACTTGCGGGCAAAGAGGGCAAACGCAGCTTGTTCAAATGAAATGGCAAAAGGCCAAGGTTCATTTCGAGACGTTGATGCGAAGTCGCTCGGTTTGGGTATATCAAAGTCTGGAGGAGGTGCGTAATAATGGCCAACAGTAGCCATGAGAACAAAACTGAGAATGATGTTACCCCGATCCGGCTCCCGAAACTCAATTGTTAACTTATCGGAAACAGACAGGAACTCAAACCTACCTTGACGTGGCAAGAGAAACTCAAGCTTGTCGCGATCAGAGCTTGAACGAGGTTTTGACAGACTCACGTAGACCGTATTTTCCTTGCCACTAACGTTCCCCATTGGCATTAAGTCAAAGAAATATCTTAACCTAACAACATAAATCAATTCTTGCTTCGTAGTGTATCTTTTTACCATGCTCGCTTCGATTGCTACACCCTTCATGGGAATCTGAAAACGGGACGTCTCCCCTGCCCTCTGCGGTTGGCCTCCAGTAGCGGATTGTCTGGCCTTAGCACTTGTGTCGGCGGCCACTGGTTTGTGGGTGGCATACGAGGGTTCAGTTAGGAGTATTATTGCAGTCGCGAGGATCAATCTGCTCATAAGCCTCGAAGTCACTCTCAGACAAAACTAGGAAGGTCTTTCAACTCTACCCGTCCGCTTCGTGCGCGAAATAGGCCCAACGATTAATATGATCATTTACCAGGTTATTAGACATCGCTGCTATTGCTTTCGGCTAACTACGACCTAGGAGTGGGCCGAATGATACCGTTTCCAACAAATGAATTCAAGACCACTCGAATGCGACACACCAACACCAGTTGGATGGCAGCTAGGATCATTGAGAGAAGTTCGATGTCGATCGTTCGACCCAGGTCTCGAAACCTCAGCTCGCGGCAGACGGGACGGTTTCTTCTTTCACCCTTTCGATCTTAGTCTCAACTATCCGGTTTCGAGCCGTCGATTGGACCGTCAGCTTCAGACCGTTGTACTCGACGCTCTCGCCGCGCTTCAACAGCCTGCCCGCGCGCGCCATCATGAATCCGGCTATCGTGTGATAACTGTCGGACTCGGGCAGATTCAACGCTAGCCGTTTGTTCGCGTCTCTGATCGAAAGATTGCCGCGTACGTTGTAAGTGCCGTCGGGCTGTTCGACGATCTGGCGCGCCGCGGCTTCATCGTGCTCGTCGCGAATGTCGCCGACGATCTCTTCGAGCAAGTCTTCGAGCGTGACCAGTCCTTCCACTCCCCCGTGTTCGTCGACTACGAGGGCCATGTGCTCGCTCGAGCGGCGCAACATGCGAAGCGCGTCGTTGAGCTTCACGTTTGTCGGAATAAAGACGGGAGTCCTGACAAACTCTTCGAAGCTTACAGCACCGCCTCGTCGAACCGCGCGGCTCAGATCCTTGTGCAGCACGATGCCGATGATGTTGTCGAGCGAGTCGCGATAAATCGGCATGCGCGAGTAACGAGTTTGCTCGAACACGTCGAGCATCTCGGCGGGACTGAGTTCGGCATCCAGAGCTTCGATCTCGGTGCGCGGCACCATTACGCTTTCGACTGTCGCTTCGGTGAAATCAAAAACGTTGTAGATCAACTGCCGCTCGTCTTCGATCAGGTGGCCGCTCTTGTGGCTGAGCCCGACGAGGTGGCGCAACTCTTCCTCGCTGTATGCGGCGGCGTGTTCGGCGGTAGCTCGCAATCCCATCCAACGCAGGATCAGAACCCCGGATCGGTTGATCGACCAGATGGGGGCTTTGAAGACGCGGTAGAAGATCTCCATCGGGCGCGCTACCGCGAGCGCTATCTTCTCGGTTCGTTCGAGCGCAAACGCCTTAGGCACCAATTCGCCGAGCAAAAGGTGCAGGTAGGTTATCACGACAAACGCGAGCGCGACTGCGGTCGAATGCGCAGCGACTTTGGATGCGACGGCGGACAGAATCAAATCCGTCACCGGGTTAAGCAGCTGTGCGATGGTGTTCTGGCCGATCCATCCGAGCGCAAGACTTGCGAGGGTGATACCAACCTGGCACGCGGAAATGTAACCAGTCAGATCTTCCGTGATGCGCAGCAGGAGCCGCGCGCGCTTGTGTCCCTCCGCCATCAGGGTAGCCACCCGCGATCGCCTGAGGCTGACCAGTGCGAACTCGGCGCCGACAAAGAAAGCGTTGGCCAGCACCAGCATAAAAACAGCGGCCAGCTTGAGGAGGACAGTCAATAGTGGCGAGCCGTCCATAGACGGGGAGATTCTATCAAGCCCATGTAGTGATGACTAGCAACCGGGCGATCCGCCAATTTCTTAGAACATAGACCCCGCGCATAGAACCGATCGAATCGCGGGGCGCGGATGCCTTACTTCCTACCGACGCCGCACGGAAGCTCGTGCAGTTCAGCGACCAGTGCCAACGCGAACCGATACCCTACGTAGACGCTCGGCACGTGGACTCGTTTCACCTGGTCGCCGACACTATGGAGAATTGCCTCCCAGCCATTCGAGATACCGGCTATCGTAATCGCGGGTATCTTCTTCGAGATAAACGAACTGGAATCCGCGTCGGCGAAGTTAAGGTTGGCTCGCCCCAACGGAAGCTTCATTCGTTTTGCTAAATCGACTGCTCGTTTGATCAGCAATCCGCTTGACAGGTTTTCGATAACCTCGAGGCCCCCCATTCCCAGACTGTCAATGTTGACCATAGCGCAATAGCCGTCCGCTTCTTCCTTCTTGATCGCTTTCGCCATTGCCTTGGAACCAAGCAGTCCTTGCTCTTCTTTTCCGAAGGCCACAAAGACCAGGCTTTTTTGGATTGGATAATCTTTGAGGCTTCTGAATATGTGAGCCAACGCGACAATGCCGGTCCAGTTGTCGATCGCGCCGCATCCGTCCGCGACTTTGTCGTAGTGCGCACCCACGATTATAGTGCCGGTGGAGGTGCCCTTCTTACGTAAGACGAGATTCTCAACGCCATCCAGTTTTTCGACGTTTAGTTCGTCCTCGCGAGCGCCCATCTTCAAGAACAGAGCCTTAACGGCATTCAATCGTTCTAAGTCATTGCATGGAGCGAGAGCGAGGTCGCGAGCAATTTCCTCCTGAGTGGAAATAACACCTTGTTGAGCCTGAGCGGCGTAGTCCGGCTTTATCGAGGCGGGCGCCAGCAAGACGAAGGTGAAGAGCGGGACGACCAGACCCGTAGCAGATGGTCGTCGCTTTCTCGTATGGCTCAATCTGCACACATCATTTTGAAGTGATTCCATGGTTGACCGTTGGGGCAAGCGGCGGGAATCTCGATCGAGCTTCGCATAGCGCCCTTGCTCAGCCGCCATTCACCCAATTCCTCGCGCGCCCGATTGCGCGAGTCCATTCCGAAAGCAAACGATTGCGCTCCGATTCCGACATCCGTGGCTCGAACGTCTTCTCTCGCTGCCACAACTCGCTCAGTTCACTTGTGCTCGACCAGAAGTCAACCGCGAGCCCCGCAAGAAACGCCGCGCCTGCCGCGGTTGTTTCCGTGTTAGCGGGACGCACCACCGGGATTCCCAATATGTCTGATTGAAACTGCATCAGGAAGTCATTGCGCACCGCGCCGCCGTCTACTCGAAGCTCGGTCAGATCGATTCCCGAGTCGTCACGCATGCACCGCAACACGTCGCTTGTCTGATACGCGATTGATTCGAGAGCCGCGCGCGCGATGTGCTCTCGCGTCGAGCCGCGCGTCAGACCGACTATTGTCCCGCGGGCGTATTGGTCCCAGTGCGGCGCGCCCAGTCCGACGAACGCCGGAACAAAATAAACGCCGCCGTTGTCTTCAACGCTGGTGGCCATCGCTTCGGTGTCGGCTGCGGAGTCGATGATTTTGAGCCCGTCGCGCAGCCATTGGATTGCCGCGCCCGCGATAAACACGCTGCCCTCGAGCGCGTATTCGATCGGCTCGCTGTCGATCTGCCACGCGATCGTAGTCAGCAGGTTGCTCTTAGATCTTACAAGCTCCTTGCCGGTGTTGAGCAGCATGAAACAGCCCGTGCCGTAAGTGTTCTTTGACATGCCGGGTATCGTGCAGACCTGTCCGAACAACGCCGCTTGCTGGTCGCCGGCATTGCCCGCAATTGGTATCGCGCGGCCGAACAACGAGGGGTCCGTTTCGCCTATCATCGCGCTCGATGGAACGACGTGTGGGAGCACTTCGCGGGGCACATCGAGCGCGGCGAGCAGTTCATCATCCCATTCTCCGCGTTCGATGTTGAAGAGCAGAGTGCGGCTGGCATTCGACGGATCGGTCGCGTGAATGCGGCCGCCGGTGAGCTTCCATATCAACCACGAGTCCACCGTCCCAAAAGCGAGTCTGCCTCGGGCGGCCAGTTCTCGCGCGCCGGGAACGTGATCGAGCAGCCAGCGCACCTTTGTGCCTGAAAAATACGCGTCCAGCACGAGGCCAGTGCGTTGTTGAAAGAGCGGCGCCAGCCCCTCGCTTCGCATGTGATCGCAGTCTTCAGCGGTGCGCCGGCACTGCCACACGATGGCGTTGTGAATCGGTTCGCCGGTCTCGCGATCCCATATAATCGTCGTCTCGCGCTGATTGGTGATGCCGATGGCTGCGATCTGGTCAGGCTTAACATCCGATTCTCTCAAGACAACGTGGGCGGCGTTGAGCTGGGAAGACCAGATGTCTTCAGGCCGGTGTTCGACCCAACCGGGTTGCGGGTAAAGCTGCTCGAATTCTTGTTGCGCGACGGAGGTCGCGCGGCCCTGACGGTCGAATAGAATCGCGCGTGAGCTGGTTGTTCCTTGATCGAGCGCGAGGATGTACTGTTGACTCATTAACGTTCTCCAGGAAGGATGAGCTTCAAAAGGCGAGCAATGATAGCACTCGGGTTCTTTCTCAGCTAGAACAAATTTGGACTGCGCCGCCCTAAACCAGATTCCTACTCAGCTAGAACATCGGCGGCGCTTTTGCTTCGTGCAATTGTTTAGAAACCGCGAATCGGTCAAGAAAGGACCATCGCAGGGAGCGGCGGTGCTTTGGCTTCCGCGGGGTGATGAACCGGGGCGTAGCACCTGTTGGTAGGGTGTTCGCCAAAAGCGCCGCCACAGCCTGAGATAGTCGTTGAATCAGGAATAGGCGGCGCAGTCCAAATAAGCCGCTGCATGACACACTCGTTGCGCAGCAGCGTGAGCGTGTGGCTGCAATAACTGATCGAAGGCGGCGCACCACAAAGAGGTTCAAGTTCCTCGCAAGTCCACAGGTACGCCCCATTCGTTCTTGTGGACTCCAGTGGACAACCAGGTTTTCCCCTTACTGGTACTGCCAGCAAACGCGATGGTATAATTCACACCGTCGCGACGTTCAGTCACACAGAAGGAAACAAAACAGAATGGTAGCAACACGAACCCACAAGAGAGCGGTTTCAGTCACGCTCCTCGGATTGCTCTTTGTGCTCGCCCCGCAAGCATTAGCGCAAACTGAACAAGCTTCAGCGATCGATGTAACGCACTATAAGATCAATGCTGAGTTATTGCCCGACTCGCACACCCTCAAGGCACAAGCGATCGTAACGTTCAAAGCTCTCAAGCAGACTCAGTCAGCGGTGTTTGAGATGAACGGCTCGCTTAGCGTTTCCAGCATCAAAGCGCCCGACGGCAAAACGGCGCTGCAATTCATCCAGGACAAGGTCAACGAACTGAATGTCAGGGTGAACCTCGGCCAGTTGTATCCCGCCGGCGCCGACGTTACATTGACGTTCGACTACTCGGGTCCGCTGGCAACACCCGAAGGCGGTCCGATAGCTGACACTCGCCTGGCTTACATAGGACCCGAAGGCTCTTACCTGTTTTATGCGTCGCGTTGGTTTCCGTTTCACGGATACGCGGCCGACCGCGCGACTTCTGACATCAGTTTAACGGTACCGGGCAACTGGACCGTCGCCGGACACAGCGCCAACCCGGTTACTCCGGTCACGAATAAAGACGGGCGCAAGTCGTTCAGTTTTGTCGAGACTCAACCGGTGCTTCCGGGCTCGTTTGCGGCCGGGCAGTTCATCACCAAGACGATCAACTCCAGTGGCATGCAGTTGGACATAAGCGTTCTGCCGGGCAGCGAAGCGCGGCTTCAGGAGTTCGGTCAGGAGATCGCGCAGATAGTTCAGTTCTACAACAGCCGCTTTGGCCCGTTCCTGCTTGGCTCGCGATTTGTGATCGCTGAGATCGACGACGAAACGCTCGAATATTATAGCGGCGCGGGTATCGGGTTCATTCCCCACAGGACGCTCATATCCGATAAGCCGCTTCCGGTGGACGACCTGGCTCGCGAGATTGCCTATCAGTGGTGGGGGCAGGCGGTCGGGTTGAAGAGCTTTGACGACGCGTGGCTGTCGCAAGGGCTCGCCGAGTACTCCGCGGTGCTTTATCACGAATCACGACAGAGTCCGGCTGAATTCCATGAGACATTGTCAGCGATAATCGAACTTGCGCTTGCCTTCGAACAAGATGCTTCGATATCTCGCGCGCCGGCCCAACTCAACGATCAGTCGCCGGCCTATCGCTCGGTGGTGATTTACAAGGGCGCTTACGTTTATCACATGCTGAGGACCACGATCGGCGACGACAAGTTTTTCAACCTGCTCAAGACCTATTACTCGACCTACAAAGGACAGAACTCGGGCATAGAAGACTTCGAGACGCTGGCCGACAAGGTGTCGGGACAGAAGTTGCGAGGCTTCTTCGGAATGTGGATTGATTCGACCGGCGTGCCTGAGTTCAAGGTCGAGTACTCGATAATCCGGACGAAAGAAGGCAAATTCAAAGTGCGCGGCACATTACGCCAGAACATGGATTCTTTCCGCGGTCCGGTCGGCGTCGCGCTCGAAGCAGAGGGAGGCCGTGAGACAAAGGCCACGCTGGACATGCGCGGGACATCGGTTGACTTCGATCTCACAAGCGACGGCAAACCGCTGGACGTAGTCGTCGATCCCGAGAATCGTTATCTGCGAATAAGCGATGCGATACGTGTATCGGTCGTGGTGCGGCGCGGGATTCAGAACTTCCAGCGCGAGGAATACGCAGAGGCCGAGCAACAGTTTCGAGGGGCGCTCAAGCTTAATCCGCGCTCGTCGTGGGCGTGGTACAACATCGGTTTGCTCTATGTGGAGCAGCGCAATTGGCAGAAGGCGCGCGACGCCTTTACTGAAACGCTTAACGGGGACCTTGAGCCTGCGTGGCTTGAAGTCTGGTCTTACATCAAGCGCGGCAATTCGTGGGACGCTGAAGACAATCGCGACCGGGCCGTCGCCGAATACAACAAAGCCAAAGAGGCCGGGAACAATCACAACAACGCTCAGCAAGCGGCCGAGAAGTACCTGGGGCAGCCGTACAAGAAAGAACGATCGAGTCAGCCTGGCAACTGAGCGCCGGTTCGTAGTCCCGCCTTCAGGCGGAAGTTCGTGGCTGGTTCCACCCGAGCAAACTACGAACCTCCGCCTGAAGGCGGGACTACCAACCGTTAGAAAGGCGATCATTCGATGACAGCAGCTATCACAAAACGCCCGGAGAGTTCCGAGTATCCGCCCTACACCGAGGGCTACATTTCACGGGTACCCGACGGCGACATCGTGGCGACGCTCGGCAAGCAACTCGAAGATACGCTCGCTCTGATCAACAGCATTCCTGAAGCTCGCGGTGAGTGGCGATATGCGGAGGGCAAGTGGAGCGTCAAAGAGCTTATCGGGCACGTCATAGACAGCGAGCGAGTGTTTGCCTACCGCGCGCTGCGGTTTGGTCGCGGAGACGCGACGCCGCTGTCAGGCTTCGAGCAGGACGACTTCGTTCGCGGTGCAGACTTCAACAAGCGGAGTCTTAGCGATCTTGCAGACGAATACGAGCACGTTCGGCGCGCGACGATTTCTCTTTTGGCCAATCTGGATCAGAGCGCGTGGGATCGGCGAGGCGCGGCCAACAACAACGAAGTGTCGGTTCGTGCGCTTGCGTTCATCATTGCCGGCCACGAACGCCATCACGTCGACATACTTCGAACACGGTATCTGTGAAGGGTGTTCGGTTGACTGAGCCGATCGGCGGTTGCTAGTATCGGCAACAGATTAGATCCTCGAATTAGAGTGGGGCCATAGCTCAGCTGGGAGAGCGCATGACTGGCAGTCATGAGGTCAGGGGTTCGATCCCCCTTGGCTCCACCAACTACCTCACGCTATTTCGCTTCGGGGTAAGTTTGGGGGTCACTTTCGGAGCCGAAACCGCCCTTTGGAGCAACCAGTTGCTTAGATCATTAGATTCTCATCTCGCCCAATGTGAACTAATGTAGTCAACGGATTCTTTGGTTCCTAATTCCTGAGTCGCGTTTCCAGTACGAACGTAGAATCGAGTTTGCTGCCCCTCTTGAATGTATACGGGTCGCGAGCTTCGATTGACGCGAATGACGCATATCTCTTGTCCTTTGGCTGGCTGAAAGGAGACAGAAAGATAGGCGCAGCTGTCCTTGCCCATACACGAGGAAACGAGGTTTACCAAGAACTGTTGATAGCCGTCGCGATCTGGACGCTTCGAAAGTGTTCCGTAGTCCTTCTCGAGCCCCAGCACATTACCGTCATCGTCGATCCCGACAATCACGATTCCACCATTTCCGTTCAGGAAACCTGCGATCGTCTTAGCAATCACCGACTCCATGACCTTGTTTTGTTTTCCTTCACGGTAATCCCACCGAGCCGATGACTTGAATTCGACCTCATCGCTTTCGCCTTTGGAAATGAGATCGTCAATGTCCACGACGTCCAAAGACAGCTCATCTTTCTCTATGAAATCATTAATTGCTCTAGCGAGGGCCGCGCGGCGGTACTCCAGGAATTGGGGATATGCATCAATGCTCCACAGTGATTCATCCAGCGGCAGGCAATGCGCGGCTAAGGCTTCCTCTCCTTGTTCTTCTGTGCAAATATTCTTCTGGTGGCTTCGACGCGATACTTCGGTTTGTTCCCCCACTGACGAACGCCATATTTGCGATCTCGTTGATTTCACTTTTACTGTATTCCGCCTTTCTCAATAGGGACTTCGGAAATATGTGATGATGCTCTATAAAATCGAAACGACCTTGGTGTGTGAGAGACAGACCCAACCGGCTTCGCCAGTCTTTCGCGCCTCGAGCTTTTAGAGCTAGATAGGCAGTCGAGAATAGGGCGCTTCTCTGCCCACGGCCTTTAAAGTCGCTCGGCTCAATCTCGAATCGCCCAAGCTGCTGTCTCAAAACCTCGAGCAGATCATTTGTTGTTCCATCCCGGCTAATAATATTGAGATCAACATCAAGAGTCGTTTCTGATGAGCCACTGTAGTGTCCGCGAGCATTGGCGACATACAGCCAACGCCTCAGCTCCGCCTCATCACTCCGCGTCAGCTGATAGTGCTGGTGCATCGCGTAGAACGCTATCGTGATAATGAACACCGGTGAAGAAAGAAGACTCTCATCCTCAATGCCGGCATTAGCCCGTAGAAAACTAACCGCGAAACGAATTCCGTTTTTCGCCTCCTCCCAACCAGCTTTCAAGCGTTGAACAGGAATTGTTCCAACCGTTTTGAATCGACTCTGTCCTGTCGTAAACACTACCAGTGCGCGTACGAGTAATCCGAGGTCAAGCGTAAACCATTTTTCTTCACACTCCTCCTGGAACTGCTCAAAAAGCTTCAGTGAGTCTTGCCATCGAGAGGTGATTTGCGCTAGGGCTAGGTCAGATCCGCGAAGCTTGATTCCCAGCGAATTCACTCTCACGAAGATTTCGGCGACCTCTTCGTATGAAAGCTCTTTGTCGAGCACATGCATCACGTAAGGATAGTCCTTAATCTTTCGGACTGCTTGCAACCGTTTCGAATACCTGTCGAATAGCGGATCATCGAAGGAGTTCACTAATCCTTTCAAAATCCGAGCATCCGACTTGTCTTCAGCGAAGATATCCGAGATTTTCACCCAACGAGGATCTGACTGTATCGATCTGGCGGCCACCACAAAGGTGCGGAGTTTAAGTCTCTCGTGAATATTCGGGCCGGGCTCCTCTTCGTCACCTTCGGTTTCACTATCATCACCCGCCGTGTCATCTTCGACTTCCAGCACCTCCACGGGGGGACCGTCAGGGTGATCGAGATTGAACAATATGTCTATCGATCTCTTTCGTCCTCTGACCGAGACAGGTGTGCCCCTCAGTATAGCTGAGAGCGATGTCAGGCGCTGCTGCCCATCCAAAAGCAGTTTGTGACCTTTAAACGGGCTCGTCTCCTGTTCAATCGCAAGATCACGACTGGGCATTTCGCGATCAGTTTCCCAGACCAAGATGGTTCCGGATGGGTAACCTCGATAAAGCGAGTCCATCAAGTCGCGAACTCGCGTGGCGGGCCAAACGTATCGCTGCTGCATTTCGGGTAGGCGCAGTTCGCCGTCCCTTATCATCGCGACAAGGCTTCCAACTGTGGTATCGATCTTCGGCATGATGAGCTACTCCTTTTCAGGGTCTTATCATACGGGCTCGAGCCCCACAAACCGAACGGACAATATACCCGACTCTTACCCCAGCAAACAACGGACGGAAACGGAGGATTCAAATCATGCTCAGGGAAACAACAATTCGCGCTCGACAGGACCAACTGGTCCTGTTAGAGTCTAGTTTGAGTAAAGGTGACCTTAACTCTTACTCTGTGAGATCGGAGCTTGACAGCATGGCGAAGGCGGCATCGGCGAAGAAAAGAGTAGTCAAATCCGGCGGAGGGCCCTGGCCGACGATTGGCGTTAGCGTTGTAATCTTCGCTCTGCGTCCGCATGGCGACTCGCACGAACTTGCCGTCCTCCTGGTCCGCAGAGAGTCGTCTCCGTTTGCCGGGCTGTGGGCGCTTCCGGGAGGTTGGGTGCATACGGGCGAGGGGCTCGAGGAATCGGCGCGACGGCATCTGCTCACTAAGACAGGTCTCCAGGCAGCGTACCTGGAGCAGCTCTACACTTTTGGAAGACCGGACCGTGATCCTCGCGAACACCGAATCGCCGTAGCCTATTACGCGCTTGTCCCCGGCGATCCCGTGGAGCCGTCGACCGGTCAGCGTGAAGCGCGTTGGTTTTCGGTCGAGCGGTTGCCGAAAAAACTCGCCTTCGATAACCACGAGATTCTTCGATATGCCCTCTGGAGGCTGCGCAACAAGGTCAGCTACGCCGACGTCGCGTTCCAGCTCTTGCCACGAAACTTTACGCTCTCCGAACTGCGCGAGGTCTACGAAGTGATTCTCGACCGCAAGCTCGATCCGACCAACTTCCGCCGCAAGGTCGAGGCCAGCGGGACCATAGTTCCAACCAGCAGCCGGGTAGAAGGCGGGGCTCACCGGCCTCCTAGACTATACCGCGCACACCGGCGGAGTCTGCCAGAACCGGCGCCAATGAACTGAAAACAATGGTCAATGTCCAACGTTCAAGATATCCTCTGCATCATGTTAAGGTGGTTAGCACCTTAACTGGAAGGAGAAAGCCAAGATGACAAGCCTGAATACACCATCGGCGCCTGTGAAGCTGTGTAACCCGAAGCTGAAGCAAGAGCCATGGAATTTCGACGCGCCGCTCCCGCCGCACTACGGGCCCGGATCGAGCCAGGATGACGCAATCCCCCCAAGCGCGCCTGTCCAGCATGGCCTGCCGGCGTTCTACCGCTCGCTCAGCGAGGAACAACTGGCCGAGCGCATAAGGCAAGCGAAAGAGAAGCTGGGCGAGCGGCTGATAGTTCTCGGGCACCATTACCAGCGCGATGAGATCATTTGTCACGCCGACCTTCGCGGCGACTCGTTCAAGCTATCGCGGCAAGCCGCTGCGCGAACCACTGCGGACTATATCGTTTTCTGCGGCGTCCACTTTATGGCGGAGAGCGCCGACATACTGGCTCAACCCCATCAGCAGGTAATCCTTCCTAACATGGCAGCGGGCTGCTCGATGGCTGACATGGCGGACACTGATGACGTGATTGACGCGTGGGAAGCTCTCGTCGAGGTGTTGGGGCCTGGCAGCGGCAGCGTGTCGATCCTTCCGGTCACGTATATGAACTCGGCTGCCGCGCTTAAGGCGTTTTGTGGCGCCAACGGTGGGATTGTGTGCACTTCATCGAACGCCGAACGGGTCTTGCAGTGGGCTTTCGAGCGAGGTGAGCGCGTGCTGTTCTTTCCCGATCAACATCTCGGACGCAACACCGGATACAAGATGGGCGTCGCGCTCGATCGGATGCTCGTGTGGGACCCGCTTCAGCCGCTTGGCGGAAACACGCCACGACAGTTGCGGGACTCGCGAATCATTCTCTGGAAAGGGCACTGCTCGGTTCACAAGCGCTTCACCGTGGCGCAAATCGAGAAGGCGCGCCGCGACTACCCGGGCATCAATGTCATCGTTCATCCCGAGTGCGAGCTTCCGGTCGTTCAGGCGGCTGATCTCTCGGGTTCGACTGAGTTCATACTGGCTCGCATTGCGGCTGCCGAGCCCGGTTCGCAGTGGGCCGTCGGCACGGAGTTCAGCATGGTGCACCGACTCGCCTCGGAGAATCGCGACAAGCTGATCTTCTGTCTTGATCCCATTGTTTGCCCGTGCTCGACAATGTACAGGATTCATCCGGCCTATCTCGCCTGGGTACTCGACAACCTGCTTGAAGGCCGCGTAGTGAATCGCATTCAGGTGGATGCGGAAACGAAAGGATGGGCTAAGGTGGCACTCGAACGCATGTTGGCGCTGCCTTAGCGCCTCGAGTCTGTGACCTGTATGGGCGTCCCTCCGTGGGCGCCCCTCCTTGCTCTTCAGCGCTCCGGCGGAGAAGGGGCGCCCACGGAGGGACGCCCATACAGGTTCTACCAGGCTCGTTTGTCAGGAAGGATCATAACCATGCACGACTACATTATCATCGGAAGCGGAATAGCCGGATTGTTCACGGCGCTGCTGGCCTCGAAGCACGGCACTGTTCTTGTGCTGACCAAGGCCGCGCTTGAAGAGAGCAACACGCGCTACGCTCAGGGCGGGATTGCCGCCGCCATGTCGCCTGCTGACAGTCCGCGCCTTCACTACGAGGACACGATCGCAGCAGGGGGCGGGTTGTGTGATGAACGCGCTGTCGAAGTCCTCACGCGCGAGGCTCCCGGCCGAATCCGGGATCTGCTCGCTCTCAACGTCCCGTTCGACCGCCAGGGCAGCGAGCTGGCGCTTGGGCTCGAAGGCGCGCATCGCGCTCGGCGTGTCTTGCACGCGGGCGGAGACGCGACCGGATTCCATATCGAGCAGACGCTTTGCCGTGCGCTTCGGGATGCTGGCGTTGAAGTCATCGAAGGCTGCTTTGTAACCGACATCGTCACCCACGAAGGCCGCGCGGTAGGCGTGCGAGCCTTATCTGATGAGGGCTCCGACGTTGTGGAAACCCATTTGATGCTTGGCCGCCACATCGTTCTCGCGAGCGGCGGAGCGGGACAGTTGTTTTCCCACACGACGAACCCGCTGGTGGCGACGGGCGACGGGCTGACCCTTGCCTACCGCGCCGGTGCGGAGCTTGCCGACATCGAGTTCTATCAGTTTCATCCGACAGCGCTGGCCATCCCGGGTCTTCCGTCTTTCCTGATCTCAGAGGCAGCGCGCGGCGAGGGAGCGTTTTTGCGAAATGCCGGCGGTGACCGGTTCATGCTCAGAGTCGATCCGCGAGGTGAACTTGCTCCGCGAGATGTCGTTGCGCAGGCGATCTCAACCGAGATGCTGCGGAGCGGGGCGACCCACGTGTTTCTCGACCTGAGTCATCTGCCCCATGAGACAGTCAGGAGTCGTTTCCCGACGATCGATGCATACTGCCGCAAAGCCGGACTCGATATGACTGTAGACTTGCTGCCGGTAGCGCCGGCCGCGCACTACTTGATGGGCGGAGTGCAAACCAATCTCTGGGGTGAAACAAATGTGCCCGGCCTCTATGCGTGCGGCGAAGTTGCCTGTACCGGAGTTCACGGAGCGAACAGGCTGGCCAGCAATTCACTGTTGGAGGGGCTGGTTTTTGGAGCGCGAATTGTCGACCGCACGACGCGCGAGACCAAGCGCGAACCGGCACACGCGGATGCGAATGCATTTCGAATCAGCGAGACTGCAACGGTCTCAGCAGATCTAGGGCCAGTTGAGAAACCATCTTTGGCAGCGTTGCAGAAGCTGATGTGGAATCAGGTCGGTCTTGTGCGCGACGAAGCCGGGCTTAGCGCCGCGCGAACCGAACTGGCGGTCTGGCAGCACGCATTGCCTGAACCTCGCTCGCCCGTAGATCACGAATTGAAGAACATGATCTTGATTGGCAACTTGATGGCGACGGCGGCACTCGAGCGACGAGAGAGCCGCGGAGGTCACTGTCGCAGAGACTTCCCGGGCGCGGACTCACAATGGCGACGCCACATTGTTTTGTCGAAAGCTGCGGCCGCGCGTTGCGCCAAGGAGTTCATATGAGCAAAGGCGAACTTCGGCTCTCTGACTACATGACCGAAAGCGGCTTGCGCCGGCTCGTAGAACGGGCTCTGGAAGAAGACCTGGGCCGAGGCGATATTACCAGCGATCTCCTCGTTCCCTCAGATGTCACCACGAAAGCTGTGTTGCGAAGCCGCGGCCAGGGTGTGATTGCCGGGCTTGATGTTGCAGCGATGGTGTTCGCTTCGGTGGATGCGCAAGTGCATTTTGCTGCTCTGATCACAGACGGCGACGCTGTTGTTCCGGGTCAGGAACTCGCGGTTATTTCGGGCGCCGCTCGCAGCCTTCTGCGCGCCGAACGGGTCGCGCTAAACTTCCTTCAGCGGTTGAGCGGTATCGCGACGCTGACATCTCGTTACGAGGAGGCTGTGCGAGGCACGCGGGCTCGCATCGTCGACACGCGTAAGACGACTCCCGGACTGCGGTCGCTGGAAAAGTATGCAGTCCGTGCCGGTGGCGGCTTCAATCACCGGCGCGACCTGAGCGACGCGATGATGATAAAGGACAACCATCTCGCCGTGATCGAAGCCCTTGGGCTTTCCCTCAGCGAAGCGATCAAACAGGCGCGCGAGTCGCTTCCGCACACGCTGAAGATCGAGATTGAAGTAGACCGGCTCGATCAGATTTCCGAGGCTCTCGCTGCCGGCGCGGACATCGTACTGCTCGACAACATGTCGATTGAGGACTTAAGGAGAGCCGTGGCGATGATCGATGGCCGAGCTATGACTGAAGCATCAGGCGGAGTGAACCTACGCACGATCTCTGAGATCGCGGCGACCGGTGTTGATGTGATTTCGGTTGGCGCGCTTACGCATTCGGCGCCAGCGTTGGACATCGGATTGGATTTCGAGGTCTAGACGGTCCAGGCCCTTACTTCTCCTCGCCGCCACGCGTGATGAGTATCTCGGTTCCTTCGTCGCCGCCCATTATCACGACATCAATGTCTCCAGCCTTCAAGATGGTCTGGCCGACTATCGAGATCTTTTTAGCACCTTTTAGTCTCGCGATGTACCAGCCGGTGACCCTTGTTGCTGCGTCATCGGAGTGCAAATTAAGCACGCTCTTACCACCGTCCGCTTGGATCGACATTGTTTGGCGCGCTCCGGGGTAGATAAGCGATTGATCGATTGTCGATGGGCCATTGATGGCAGGGGGCGCGGGGGGAGGAGCCGGCTCCGAGAAGCCTGGCGGCGGCGGGGTCGCGGGGATGTCATCTGAACCCAGTCCGAAACTCAAGAAAGCCAACAAGCCCGCGAGCGCAAATATTATCAACGCCAACGTGCTCACAAGGATAATCAGATTGCGCTTCTGTGTCTTTTGTCTCAGGTCGTTAGTTTGCGGAGCCGGCGGCAACTCAAAGGGAGCCATGTAAGCCGGGGTCGTGAATGAGGGTCCAACGGGACTGGTCGGACTCTGAACGCCGGGCTGTTCGTCGAATCTTTTGGTGGCCGCTTCCGATAGAGGAGTGGGCTTTCCGCAAGCGCGGCAGAACTTGGCGGTTTCCTCAAGCAGGCTTGTGCCGCAGTTGTCACAGTACACTGTTCCCATGACCGCAATAATCGGCTCCTCAAGCGAGTTCGTCAACAGAATGACCTGCGTTCTCAAGCGCCGCTTGCGTTCCGTACCCTTGATGATAGAATCGCGTTCGAATAAGTGAGAGGCGGGAACTGCCAAGCGCCAGGCTCGTGCTGGATTTGGCGAATCTCTTCGGCCCGCGCGGCTAATCACACGTCTAGTTAGACAGAACCTACGCGGCGAAACGCTCTGACGGAGGTGACTCATGAAGCGAACGATGTTTTATGCGAGCTCGATGGTGATCGGCCTGCTCGTTGTCACAGGGCTTGCTCAGCAGCCGCGGCGCATGCAGCTCGACGATCTTGGGCGAGTCGTACGCGTCTCCGATCCGCAAATCGCGCCCAACGGCAAGACGATCGTTATCGTCGTTTCGCGCGCCAACTACGACGAGAACCGTCATGATGGGGACCTCGTGCTCGTGGACATCGCCAGCGGCAATCAGCGCACTCTGACTAACGAGCGCCGGAGCGTCAGCCAACCAAGGTTTTCGCCGAACGGCAACCGGCTGGCGTTTCTATCGAACGTCGCGCTTGCAAGCGGCCAACAGCCGCGCCCACAGGTCTTCGTTATGCCAATGAACGGCGGCGACACGCGGCGCATCACCGCCGCGCCAAAAGGCGTGCAGCAGTTCGCGTGGTCACCCGACGGGCGCACGATCGCGTACGCGACCGAGGACGAGGCCGAGAAGAAGACCGGCCCTGAGCGCTTCAACGACTCGTTCGAAGTCGGCAACGACGATTTCCTGATCCAGTCTCAAGCTCTGCCGACGCACGCATGGCTGGCGCCCGCCGAGGGTGGTGAGGCGCGCCGGCTCACGTCGGGGTCGTGGAGCCTTCCAATCAATCATCCACCGGGAGCGCCCGCTTCTCCGCTTGCGTGGTCGCCTGATGGCAGCTCGCTTGTGCTGGTCCGGCTCGCGACTCCGCACTCGGGCGATGCTCGTGAGGCGACAATTCAAGTGCTCGAAGTCGCGACTGGACGAATGCGCGGGGTGACCGGACGCGACAGCCTCGAAGGTCAGCCCACCTATTCGCCCGATGGCTCGCAGATCGCTTACTGGCAGCCTCGCGATGGTGATTCCGGCAACGTGAACGAGATTCACGTTGCGCCTTCAACTGGCGGCGCGGGCAAGAGCATCACCCGCGCCATTGACCGTCATATCGCCAGATCGATCTGGATGCCCGATGGCAAGTCCTTGCTGGTCGGCGCGAACGACGGAACTCGAGTGTCGCTGTGGCTGCAACCTCTCGTCGGCCCGGCGCGCAAGCTCGATCTGGGCAAGCTCAGCCCGTCCTCCTCATTCTGGGTCGATGTTGCGGTTGCCAAGGACGGCGCGATTGCGTTCACCGCGACCGATCCGTCGCGACCGGCGGAACTCTACTATTCGTCATCCGCGACCGCGGCGCCGAAGCGACTGACGAACCTCAACGCCGAGGTTGCCGGGCTGGCACTCGGACGGACTGAAGTAGTCTCGTGGCAGTCGGACGGCTTCACGCACAACGGGATCGTGACCTATCCGCCGGATTTCTCTAACACCCAAAAGTACCCTTTGGTGCTCGTGATCCACGGAGGTCCGACCGCCGCGTCGCTCGAGACATTCGCGACAAACGCGCACTTGTTTGCGGCGAAGGGTTGGGTGGTCTTCCAGCCGAACTATCGGGGCAGCGATCAAATCGGCAATGTGTATCAGCACGCCATCGTCAACGACTCAGGCGCCGGACCGGGACGCGACGTGATGGCCGGTATCGAAGCTCTGAAGCAACGTGGCTTCGTCGACGCGACTCGAATCGCCGTGTCTGGTTGGTCCTACGGCGGCTATATGACAACGTGGCTGCTCGGGCATTACTCGGGTTGGCGAGTAGCAGTAGCGGGCGCGGCAGTCACCGACTGGCTGGACCAGTACAATCTCGGGGACGCGAACGTGCGGCGAGGCGCTGCGTTCGGCGGCTCACCCTGGACTGATTCGAAGCGGATGCAGTCCTACATGGAGCAGTCGCCCATCACCAACGCTTCCAGGATCCGGACTCCCACGCTGGTGATGACAAACACGCAAGACTTCCGAGTAACGCCCACACAGTCGTTCAAGCTGTATCACGCGCTCAGGGACAACGGCGTCCCGACGAAGTTCATCGCCTATCCGATTTACGGGCATAACGCGGGAGACCCGGTCCGGCAAAGGGACGTGCAGCGCCGGTGGATCGAGTGGATTGAACAGTATTTCCGCGAGCCGGCTTCCAACGGACAGTAACCAAAGCGCAACGCGGCCGGCCTTCGGTCACCTGTTCAGAATTCAGATTGCAGATTGCAGATTGCAGATTGCAGAATAACAGAGTTGACGGTCAAGCCGGCCGCGCTTGTTTGACTTTGTTTAACGTGCACTTTGAATGTGATCACTCGCTCCACTTTTCCGGTGCAGGCCTTTACCCGAACACTCACCACGTATTTGCCTGCGTCGCCGATCTGAGGGGCGATCTGCACAACGCCCAACCCCTCCGCGTATTCGGTTCCCCGGGTTTCATTGCGATACGCCGAGGATAGGTGAACAAAGCCGGGGGCGGAGGGCAGCAATTCAAACTGAGTGTCGCTCTCGTCTTCGAGAAGGCACGTCGCGGTTACAACCACTACGAAGGAGTCGCCTTCACGGGTGACAAACAGATCTTTGGCAGGGGTAATAAACGGAGGAGCGATCGAAGAATATGCTGTCAGGTTGTCACTCTGGGTACGATCATCATCATCAGCCAGTGTCTCGCTCCTACCGGCAACGACACAGAAAAACGCCAGGATGACTATTGTTCCAATACGTCTGAGCATATCCCTCCAATTAATCATGAACCTAATCATCGATAAATGAAGAATACTGACAGAATTCCGGGTCGATGTCGCACTCACTCGCCGGCTTGTGGCTGTTGCCGCTCGCCAGAAGAATCAGTTGTTGGTCTTGCCTTCGTCGTCGACAACATTGAAGTCGGCGCCGTCATTAAAATCGCCGTCGTACACGATTACGTCCTCAGAGGGACTGGTAACAGGCGCTGGGGTGACTGATTTTGTATCGTCATCCTCGTCGGACTCATTGAGCTTCGGAACTTCATCCGGGTTTACTAACACTCCAGCGCCGCCCAACGAGTTCAGTTTTTGGTAGTTCGTCAAGTCATCGACTTCGCGTTTCGTCGAATGCTCCCGCTTGTCGTAGTCTTCATCCATGGCTCGCCTCCGTCGTGGTATCGTAGCCATTCTAGCGTAGCACATGTGGCGGGAGAAAGGTTCCGCGACATCCTTCCAAGCTTCTAACTTAAAAAAAACCGGTTCTATAGCGACCACCTTAAAGACTGCAGTGTCCACCAGTGCTCGGGTGGACGGCTAATAAGATCTGAGGTTGGCGCGTTTCCGCATCACTCTTGATTCGGGACCTGCGTCCAGCCTTCGCTCCCCAGGCGAAACCGTTCAATTCCGGACACGACAAAGACCGCCCCGTTTGTATGCCAATCCAAACGTTCTATCGTAATGTTCGGACGTTCCATTCTAATGACGTTGAAGGAATTTGCTTCTCCTCTGCCTCGCGTGGATGCTGCCGTACCTGCTTGAACGACGAGAGCTGAGCGCCCGCCGACTCTGTAGCGTTGTGCCGTGTGTCCGGTATGACTGACGTGCAGATGACCCGCCAGAAACACATCGGCGCCACAACCCGCGAGTAACTCGATTGCCATTTCCGCTCGCCCGACCAAGTCGCTTTCGCGATGACCCTCGGGCACATCGAACGGATGATGGGTGACGACGATCTTGATAACCTCGGGGCCGAGAGCGCAAAGCTTCTCGCGGAGCCAGGCCACTTGTTCTTCGTTGATGCGCCCGCCTTTGATCGTCAACGAGCGTGCTGTGTTGACACCAAGCACCGCGATCTCATCATCGGCACAGAAAGGCCGCAGGTCGTGGGTTATGTAGCGACGATACTTGTCGAGCGGGCGCACGAAACGGAACAAAATGTTGTGCAAAGGAATGTCGTGATTACCGGGCACCACAATTTGGGGAAGGGGAAGCGCATCGAGAAAAGCGCGAGCCGCTTTGAACTCGCGAACGCGCGCGCGTTGAGTGAGGTCGCCGGAGAGGGCAACGACATCGGGCTTGACGTCGTTGATCGCCTGAATCAACGGCTTGATGATCGCATGGTCAACGCGACCGAAGTGGATGTCAGAGAGATGCACAAGGGTTCGCATCTTCTATTTGGTTCCTTCGGTTTCTTCAGGTACAAGAACGCACAGCGCTCCCGGATGCACGCGGTAGTCAAGCGGCATCTGCATAACCGCGACTTCGCCGTCAGTTGAGACGCGAACGCGTCTGCGACGCGTTTCTACGCGCACCTCCGTGGTAGTCAGCGCGACGAAGTCCTGAGGATTTCGCAACCGCCTGAAAAGGGCGCGAAGGGCAAGTCGCACCAGGCCCCACCGCCCCGTGCGGTTTGTGACGTACAAGCTCAACACTCCGGCGTCCAGGCGCGCGCGACTTCCGATATTAAAGCTCTCCATCTCATAAATATTGTTGCCGATGAAGACGAACGGCGTGCGGGTCGCAAATTCCTTACCGTCGAGGATCAACCGGACGGCGAGAAACGGATTACGGCGAAGGACTGTGAGCGCGGCCCACAGGAACGCGGGCCACTTGCCGTGTCCCAGCCGTTGTTTCATCTCGCGTTGGTGGACGATGCTTGGATACAAACCCAGGCTCGAGTTATTAAGGAAGATGCGATCGTTGACTTCACCGACGTCGACCTTCATGGTGCGGCCGGCAATGATCGTGCGCGCCGCCGCCTCCAGGTCGAGTGGGATCCGCAAATCTTTTGCGAAGTGATTGAGCGTGCCGAGCGGCAAGACGCCGAGCGTTTTAGTCGTTCCGAGGAGCGTCGAAGCGACGGCATTAATTGTGCCGTCTCCGCCGCCGGCAACAACGGTTTGAGCATCGCCACTAGCCGCGCGTCGCGCGAGTTTGACCACTTCCGCTCCACTCTTCGCGAGCGAGATGCGCGCCTCGACGCCAACGGCGGCGAATACGGCGGCGAGCAGGCGGCGCGCCGCTTCTTTGTCGGACGCGCCCGAGCTTGCATTGATAATGACATCAACGGGCGGAGGCATATCGTTCTTCAGGCATAGCGGGGCGCGCGGTTTCTGGGCGCTCAAAACATTGGTTGTGCTTGTAAGCCATCGAGCCCTCTTGCTGGATCAGCTTCTACGAAAGCTGGCCCAGTCTAATCCTAAAGGTTCGGGCTTTCAATCACGACGCTGCGGCGCCGATCTGAAGGGCGATCTGCGCCACGCCTAAGCCCTCAGCGTACCCGTTTGCTCTGCTCTCTTTGCGATAGCCGCCGGAGACGTGAACAAAGCCCGGAGACGAGGACAGCAATTCAAACTGCGCATGCTGTCATCTTCGAGAAGGCACGTCGCAGTCACGATCGTTATGGCCCTCGCGCGTCACAAACGAATCTTTGGCGGAAGTGATAAACGGGGGAGCAATCGAGGAGTATGCAGTAACATCGTCGTCAGCGGCTCGACCCTTAATTTGACCGGCTACGGTTTTGCCGGTGCCCGCTACAAAACAGGCACACGCCAGTAAAGCCCATTGCTAGACCACGTCTAGTGAGCATATTCCTCCTATGACTAGGTGTCTGATCGTTAGTAAGGTGAGAAGGAGCGGGCATTCCGAGATTCAGTGATGGTGCCGCTAGGGCGAGCACCGTAGATAAAGAATAAGAAAGGTCAGATTAAGTTGAAACCAGTATGAAGGCATCCACGTCTGAAACATTGGTGGTTTCGCTAAGAAAACGGCTTTCGACGATGCGTTTCCTTGTTGGCAAAAAAAACACAATCCGTCACAATGAAGCTCTCGATGATTGCCCCAGCAAAAAGCCTATAGGAGTACCGCGCTATCGGCGTGCCCGACCCGTGCATAGCAGCTAATATTCTCTCATCAGGGAAAATATGACTGACCATTCTGCGCATACAAGTCAAACCGCGCTTGCTAGCAAAAGGCACAAGTCACGCAAGCTGTCAGGTTCCTTTCGATGGCTTCAGACGCTTGCCCTTGGTCTCGCTTGGACGCTGGCGCTTGCCCTGGCAGCGCAAGCGCAGAAGTTGGACAACGACACCGTGCTGTTACAATTGGGCGTCACGCCCGAAGGCATTCCGGTAATTGAAGAAGCCGCTTGGCTGGCGACGGGCCAGACCGCATTTCGCGACTTGGGAACCCCTGATGGTCTCGGCGCATGGGTTCCAGCGTCGCTGATTCCAAGCGCTCAGACCGCGCCGGTAATATGGAGTATTACCGAAGGCAATGGCCTCACGACCGCCGAAGCGACGCGCGAACTCAACAACAAAATGCGCATCACCTGGATTGTTGAGTTGCCGAAACACGGGCAACTCTTTCGTCTGCGCATTCGATTGACCAATGGCGGCAAGAAGGCGCGAGCGGTGGATTGGTTTCCGGCGTGGTCGGCCAGTTGGGATGTCGCCGGCCAATCGCAATGGGCGCGCTGGTGGCGGTCTCTGGAGTACGACCGCATTGAGCAGGCATTGGATGCCGGCAGCAACATTCGCCTGGGCAGCCGGCTGCATAGCTCGGATGATGCCGCCGGCGGCGTCAATCCTTACTGGGTCGTCGGCGGTTCGAATAGTCGCATCTATTTCGGTCTGGAGTGGTGCGGCGGTTGGAGCGCCAGACTCGATGGCCTCGACCATGGCTTCACTTTTGCTGTTGGTCTGCCGGCTGAAGAGACGCAACTAGTGCTCAACAAGGGCGAAACGATTGAAGGCCCGGCGCTGCTGGTAACCCCGATGCCGGAATCGGACGACACTAATGATCGCGCCATCTGGATGAGCCAGCGAAGCGCGCTGGGGCGCATGCTCTACAGCGGCCCCCCGCCGTCGTTTCCGCTGTCTTACAATCACTGGTATGCGGCCCGCCGGCAAGTGGACGCCAGGTTTTTGAATCAGCAAATCGCGGCGATGTCGCCTTACTCGTTTGAGGCGTTCATCATCGATGCGGGGTGGTTTGGCGACGGGCGCTGGAAGCCCGACCCGGAGAAATTCGAGTCGGGCGAGATGACCGAGATGCTCGCATCGCTCAAAGCCAATGGCATCAAACCCGGGTTGTGGTCATCGCCACAGTACGTCAGCGAGATCAACGGCCCGTCAGGGTTGGCCATAGAACAGCCGCCGGTTTTCTCCAGATTTTTTGGCGGCTTCCTCGCTGACATGTCGGAAGACGCCTTCGCGGATTATTTGACCGGGCATGTGCAGAAGCTGCGAGACAAGTATTCCATGGACTACTGGAAATATGATCAGGCATTTTTCACCGACCGGTCGCGCGCGGGAGAAATGAAGAACGTCGTTGGTTTTCAGAATGCGTTGCGAGCCGTGCGGCAAGCCAATCCCGATCTAACCATTGAAAATTGCCAACTCGGCGGGCGAATGATCAATGAGTTCACCTTGCTGGCAACCCAGACGACCTGGCTAAGGGATGCCGGCAACATGGGGCTGGAAGATCCGCGCGTCAACATCCGTGTTGCGCTGAATGCGCTGGAGTTCGTCTTCCCGTGGGCGGCGCTGCGCTTCACTATCAATCTGGATCAGATGGATCAAAACGATGACGAAATGACGCGGCTCTATTGTCGCAGCGCGATGGCCGGCAGATGGGGCATCTCCGCCGACCTATCGCAGATCGGCGAGCGCCAGCAGAACATCATCCTGACAGAGATTCAAAACTATCGGCGGTTGAACAGGATGAAGGACTCCTCCGTCTACGATCTGCAACTACCCACCGAAAGCGCGGATGTTGCGGGCGCAACCTTCTACAGCGGGGGCCGGTCTAGTGCGGGAATTTTGCTCTACCGGTGGCAGTTGAGCGGGGCCTTCGATCAGCGGGTCGTGTTGCCGAAGCTGAAACCCTCGGCGATGTACCACGTTGTGGACGTGGACACGGGGGTGGAAATCACCGCCAGCGGCAGTGATCTGATAAGCAACGGAGTAACCGTCTCTTTCAGCAGCGAGCGGCTATCGGCCCTGTTATTCGTCGAGTTGGCCGCAGAATTGCCGGTGCAGTAAACCGGGCCTATGGTCATTCTTTAAGTGTGTCAACGCGCGGGTAGCGGAAGAGCGACATTCAGATCACAACGCGTAGGATTCTGTGAAGATGCACAACGGTGGGCGTCAACTTCGCAGTGGCCATTCTTTGTCGATAAGCTGAACACAGAGCCGTTCCAGCCCATCTTTTCCGATGTATCGAGTTCTAAGCGCGGCCAGGCCTTCGAACTTCAGCTTTGGGCAGCTCACCCTCATCAGATCGAACTCCGCTGGGGCTGTGGTCCCCGAGATTCGGACACCCGAACGACTTACGTTCTCGGTCCTCGCCTCTTCTCTCGCGATTGACTGCATGCTCTCATCGAAGTACTCGATCTTCACGATCTCCGACCGGTCCACTCGATCGGGTCGCCTGCGTTCGTCGCCACCCCACCTCTTAGCGCGGAAAAGAGCCCAGGGTTTGTCGAGGAATCCTTTAGGCGGATGCTCGCCAAGGAATTCAACGCCAACGGCGCGCACGCCTTGCTTTGGCGGCTCCACTCTTCGAACCAGGGTATAGACGTTGTAGCTTTGCTCGGCGAAACCGTGACTGCGCAATTTTGCCGGCAACGGAAGCGTCACGAAGAGCACCGTGCCGTGCTTGACCCGCCTACGGAGGCGAAGTCTGACGCCCGTTCGGCTGACGTCGATCGTCTCGGTCATCTCGTGCCACTTACCGTTCTTTCGATCATAACCCGTAACTCGCGCTGGAACGCTTAGCTTGAATCGCTCGCATCTGCGGCGGTTGTCGTTCGCTTTAGCCTTGGACGACTCTCTGTACACCTCGCCTTGTTGAGGCATGCGGCTAATCGCCAGATCATAATTTTCCGCCGCTACCTCCGACGAGTCGGAGCGACGCGCGCTGCCGGACTGCGAGGCTTGCGGCTGATTGAGTTGAGGCTGCTTGGGCGGACTAGCGACCGATGGTTTGTTAGCTATCGAGAGCAAGGCGCCGTCGTATTCCTTTCTCCTGGCAAAACTAGCGAGCACGGCGAACGCTTGCGAAGCCTTGTTGAATGCGCGCTCAATTCGCGGAGCGATTTCCGCGGGCATGGTTCGGCCGATGACGTAGGGAGGGAAGAGCAGATCTAGGAGTTGTTGAAATGAGGACTTGATCTGTTCTTGTCCATCAGCGCGATCTACCCCGAGTACCTGGTAGTAGGTTGTTGCGGAATCGATTCGACCGAGCAAGCCTTCGAGATCCAAAAAGTACGCGCTCACGCGGTCCGGCGCGAATTCAGCCAGTGCGGGACTAAGGTCCATCTGTGTTGGTGCAATAATAGTGCTCAAGGCTTCACCTCGAACGGGCGGCGTTTATTCCATTTGTGGCGTCGTCGTCCGAAGGGGCTTCCAATCAAATGGTTCCCGAGTCGAGCCCATTATGATCGGCTGAACTTGTTTGTCAACAATGTTGTTCTTTCGGGTTTTGTTGGCCTACCCGCGTGGGGCACGCCATCGCCCGACTGATCAAAATCTGAACTGTGTTTATGATGTTCGCACGTTCGACATCCTGTTCTAAGAGGAGAGAAATGACTAGCCGGCGCCTCTCAAACCGAGTCGGGTGATTAGAAGCGCGGCGCAATGCATGGTCAACTAAGAGAATTTCGACCGCTCAAGCAAAAAAAGAGTACAATTGCTGTGCTCAATCTGACATCGAAGCTGGATGCTTTCCTCTCACGCCCGCGGAGGATCACAGATGTACTCACTCGAGCGAAGGACAGTTCTGGCAGCGACGATGATCGTTACCATAGTAGCGACGGCTCATTCTTGGACGCCCGTCCAATCCAGTCAAACTACGGAGGCAACGTGTTCAATCTCGGGCCGGGTGATGATCGCGGACCTACCCGCGCGCGGCGTAACAGTTTTGCTGCTGCCGGCAGAAAACCGACCAAGCGAGAAACCGCTTGCCAAGGCGATCACCGATCAAGACGGCCGCTTTCAACTGACGGGTGTGCCTGCCGGTCAGCATCTACTCCAGGCCTTCGCCCCCGCGCTGGTAGCTCGAGGCGACAACATGATCGGCGGTTCGGGGAAGCTCATCCATATAACCGCCGGTGAGTCTATCGAAGGCATCGACATTGCTCTGACTCGCGGCGCGGTGATTACCGGACGAGTGACCGATGCCGATGGCCAACCTCTCATTCAGGAAAATGTTCGGCTGTTCGCCGTATCCGAACAAGGCAGGAAAGAATCGATCCATTTGCCTAACGCTTCCTTTGCTACTTATGCTACGGACGACCGCGGGGTGTATCGAGTATTTGGTTTGCCGCCGGGCCGATACATCGTCTGCGTAGGTATGGATACTGGCGCGCCGACCAGCAGGATGGCTTCAGGGAATACATATTATCCGGCCACCTATCATCCTGACGTAGCCGATGAGGCGAAGGCTACCGTGGTTGAAGTGTCGGCCGGGAGTGAAGCTACCGGCGTGGACATAGTGCTCGGGCGCGCTTCGAAGGCTTACTCGGCATCGGGCCGAATAGTCGACGCGAATACCGGCAAGCCAATAGTAGCTATGCAGTACGGCTCCGCTTCACTAGATTCTGGCGGGCGCCAGGTTTTTGCAACGAGCTCCGGGGCTTCAACCTCCGGAGCGAGAGGAGAGTTCCGGATCGACGGGCTGGCGCCCGGGCAGTATTCCGCTTACGCAGTTCCAATCCCCGATAGTGAGATGTACAGCGACACAGCTCCATTCACGGTCAACGACAGTGATGTCGCCGGGCTTGAGATCAAGGTTCGTCGCGGGTCAACCATAATCGGCTCGGTGATCATCGAAGGGGCCGAAGGTCAGCGAGGAGCGCCTCCCCTTTCTGAAGTGCGAGTGGGCATTTCCTCTGGCTTAGTGAACGCAGCTCCCCGGAATCGTTTACTGAGCATCGCTGCCGACGGTAGCTTTCGCGTGACGGGGCTACCGCGGGGGGTCGCGAACTTTCATGTTTTTACCTATCCCTCCAATACAGGGCTAACGCTCGTCCGCGTGGAGCGCGACGGAGTGGAGCAGAAGAATGGTGTCGAAATCGGCGTAGCAGGGGAGATTTCGGGAGTCAGAGTTGTGTTTGCTTACGGGAGCGGGACGATACGCGGGCAGGTGCAGATGGAAAGCGGTGAGATCCCAGCCGGCGCAATGATGTTCCTCTCCATTCGACGAATCGGAGCTGCTCAGAATCAAGGGAGGAGACCGCCATATCCCGATTCGCGCGGCAGGTTCGCGATCGACGGACTTCTGCCCGGCGAGTACGAACTCTCGCTCACCGTTCAAGTCAGACAAGTCGCCGGTAGTCCTCAAATAGGCCCGAAGTCAGTGAAGAAGACGGTCACGGTCACAAACGGAGCAGAAACGCAGGTCACGATGGTCGTGGACTTGAACGAAAAGAATCAATAGCCTGGGCGTTCGGTTTCAAGGAATTGAATTGAAACACAAACTCCTCTTTGTAACGGTTTTGCTTCTCATGGCCTCAGCAGGGTTAGGGGTGAATAGTCTGGGCCAGACCGCCAACCAAACGCCCACGCAAAAGACTAATGAGCGAAGCGCAGGCTCGATCACCGGACGCGTAGTCAATGAGAGCGGCCGCCCCATGCCCAACGCAAAAGTCTCGGTCTACGGCATGGGTAGACAGACAGTCCGCCGAACAGTCATCACAGACGAAGCCGGCAAGTACGTGGCTGATGCTCTTCCTCGCGGCTCATACGCGGTCGTGGCGCAGGCCAACGGATACGTTTTGTCTCGAGACCCGCGCGATCCGTTTCACTACAGACCGGGCGACACTGTGAATCTTACTTTGAAGAAGGGCGCTGTGATCACCGGGGCGGTGACGAACTCGGATGGCGAGCCGGTGGTGGGCGTGCCGATAAGCGTGATTCTCGTTCGTGACGGGCAAGGCCGCCCCATCGGCGCTACCTTTGGCCAGGCGAGATTCACTGACGACCGCGGGGTCTACAGATTTTTTAGCTTGCCCGCCGGCACGTACATAGTTGCCGCGGCCCTGAGGACCGCAGGCTCGTTGATGCAGACCCCATACGGCGACGACGCTCCAACCTACTATCCTTCTTCAACGCGAGACACGGCAGCCGAGGTTTCGCTTCATGACGGTGCTGAAGCGACGGGCATCGACATCCGCTATCGCGGAGAGCGAGGCTACGCGGTGAGCGGTACGATTGCCGACGCATCTTTTACGAACTCGTTAGTAGCCCCTGTTATTGTGCTGTTGATCCGCGCCTCGAACGATATGCTGGAAGCGCAAGCCTTCGTTCAGCCGCGAGCCGGCGAGCGAGCGTTCGCCTTCTACGGCGTGCCTGATGGCGACTATTACCTGAGCGCGCGCCGGGGTTCTTCCGAGAGCGATGACGGAGCCATCTCGAAGCGCGTTCCAGTGAAGTTGAGGGGCCGTGATGTCACCGGGGTTGGAATCAGCCTCGTGCCTCTTGGCTCAATTGCCGGGCGCATGACCCTCGACGTGACTACCCGGAACCTCAAGTGCGAAACGACGCCGGCGCCTGCGATTGAAGAGACTCTCATCACTGTACAGACAGACGAGACGGATAGCTCGGACCCTTCTTCCCGCTTCGCGTCCGGAATGAACGCGCCGGACAGCAAGGGCGACTTCCTATTCCAGGGGCTTCGAGCCGGGCGTTATTTGCTCGACACCAGGCGGTTGCTGGACGAAGCGTGGTACGTGCGGGCGTTCACCGTTCCAGGACCGACTAACACGCCGCTGGATGCCAGTCGCAGCGGGATTTCCGTGAGGCCAGGTCAACGGATCAATGGGATCAGAGTTGTGCTTGGCGAAGGCGCCGCTTCGCTTCGCGGACGAGTGGCCGCCGGCAAGGAAGGCGCCTCGCTGCCTGATCGTCTGCGCGTTTATCTGCTGCCGGCCGAGCCAGATTCCGCCGGCGATATATTGCGCTTTTTCGATGCAGAGCTTCAGAGCGACGGCTCGTTCAAGCTCACGAATCTCGCGCCTGGCCGTTACCTTGTAGTCGCTCGCCAGCGTTCAGAGGAAGAAGCAAAGCAGAGGTCGCCTCGCCCGCTGGCCTGGAACGCGACAGAAAGGGCCAACCTGCGCCGCCTTGCGGAAGTCTCGAACACGACCTTGGAATTAAAGCCCTGTCAGCGCGTCTCGGACTACGAGCTTCGCTATTCGCCGCCGAAAGAAGCGCCAAGAGATAAGCGGCCTTAGATCGCTCGCAAATCGCGCCTTCTACATTTCCGGTCCGGCTTGGAGTGGCGATACTCAACAGCGACAAAGCCAACGGGACACTTCAAGATTCAGGGTTCGTTGCTGCCGCTTGCCGATGTAGGCGCTGGCAGATAACATTCCGGTAGTGCCAAGCAAACCTCGTCGAAAGGAATACTCAAATGAATTTCAAGAAGCTCGTTCTCTGTGCAGCAATGATCTGCGCATTCGCCGCCATTGCAGTTGCTCAAGGCAACCGCGGCAAGGCTGAAGCCACTATCAAAGGAAAGCTGATCACGATCGACTACGGCCGGCCGCCAATCGGGAAGCACAGCGTTTCCGAACTCCCTGTCGGAGGCGTATGGCGAATAGGCATGAATGCAGCTACGCGGATCGAGACGGCGGGCGACCTCGGGGTCGGAGCTGAAACGGTCAAAGCCGGGACGTACACTCTCTGGATCAAGCGAACCGGAGACAGTAGCTGGGTGCTTGCGTTTCATCCGAAAACGGAAGGCGCACCCGGCAAGCCTCTATGGGGCGCACCTCCTCAAACCGCCGGCTTCATCGCCGAGACGCCTCTCAAGCTCGAAAAGGCAAAAGACTCCGTCGATCAAGTGACGATCACGCTCGCAGACGCCAAGGGTAAAGCAGCGTTCAAAGTTCAATGGGGAACCGACGTCCTGACTGGCTCGTTCGACGTGAAGTGAGATGCGCATATCGAACTGACCGTCGCATTAGACGAAGAAGGGCTGCTCTCTACGAGCAGCCCTTCCTGCTTGAGAACACTCAACCGATCAGAGGCTTACCTCTGAGACCCGGTTGCCGCGCGCTCTCCACCGGCCTTCTGACTGTCCACGGTGAAATCGAAGAACGCATTCATCATCTCGTCCCATGTCTGCTCGCCGAATCTGACCTCCTTCGTCGGATCCGGATTGCGCGGGTTCTTGGCCGAGTTGTCGTAATGCGCGACCGCTTCGATGCGAGTACCTTTCGGTACTGCGAGCGGCTTTATCGGATAGTAGTAGACCTGCCAGTTGAAATTGTATCGCGGAACGGAGAGCAGAATCTCTGAGCGTCCATCGGGATAGATCGCGCGATAGGTGATGTCTTTCCCGCGCAGATGCATGTGAGGCATCAGGCTGATTATGTGCGAGTCCTGCTCGAACTCGTAGACGGATTTCACTTCGTAGTTCTGAGCGCCCGCCGGAATCACAAACTTGATATCGAACGCTGCTTTTGTGTTTACGATCTTGTCGACCGGACCTTTCGCGAAGATCAGTCCCACCGTCGAGCGGTCCTTCGCTTCTTTTCCGTTTGGCGTGTAGTGCATCTGAAAGATCAGTTGTGAACCCGCTTTGATCAGCTTGGCCTGTCCGGGCTTGGCAACAAAAGGAGTCTGCCCCGGCGAGAGCGCGCCGAGAATTCCGTCACCGATGTTGAACTTGCGCGCCTGTCCGCGCTGACGCGCTTGCTCTCCAGGTTCGCGCACATACATCACGATGTGATGCACCACCGAGAGATTGCCGGCGCGCGCTTCGAGAGCTTGAATGTAGCGATCCTCTTTGAAGTTTGTCGGCACGCTGAAGTACTGATAAGGCACCGAGCCCTCGGCCGGCACGGTGAATTCCGCAGGCATCTGAAAGACGAGGTCAGGTTCACCGATCTGCCATCCGCTGGCAAGCTTGGGAAGCGTCGGCAAGTCCTTCGGATTCCCTTCGCTGGCGCCCTGGTCAATCCACGCGACGACCGTGTCGATCTCCTTCTGATTGAGCCGCCGGTCGTTCTCCCATTTGCCGTATTGGGAGTCAAGATGCCAGGGCGGCATCTCACGCGTAGCGATCTTCTCGCGGATCGACTTGGCCCAGGGTCTGACCTCTTTATAAGTCAGCAGCGACATTGGCGCGATCTCACCGGGCCTGTGACAGCCGATGCAGTTCTTGTAGAAGATTGGAGCGATGTTTTTGGAGAAGGTCAACGACGCCTTGCTGTCACCGCTCACGGTATTCGACCCAACCAGAGCAATGATGAAGCAAAACGCGGACGCGAGCACAACCAGACCAGCCTTTTTCATGTGCGACCCCACGAGTTTTCTTTATGCGCGGTCTTGAGTCCGCGGACTAGGATTCTTGCGACTCAATTAGGTTCCACTGGCGCAACAGATTCTATGAGTACGCCTCCTCGAAGTCAATGGGTCAACGGGGGTACCGGATGAACTCCTGTTCCGGGTGAGCAAATCGGGCAACAGCCACACGATATGGAGCGGCGCGAGAAGCGTCCCGTTTACTTTTTGCGCTTTTCTCACAAAGAAGCGGAGAGGCTGCTGTGTCGTTGGCTGGAACGCGAGTTGCCGCGATCATCGGTGCATCTTATCAATCAGGAGGAAGCATAATGTTAAAGAGAACCGCAGCAATTGTCCTGGCCGCTACCTTCCTTTCTCTGGCCATCGCGCCGGAGACGCTTGCGCAACGTTATCGAAGGGCCGGTGACCGCCGGTCGGTAGCTACAAGCTACAATAGTCGCGGCGTGGCGGGGACGCGCTATTACGCGCAACCGTACTACAGCGGGGTCGGTTCACGTTATTACGGGCAGCCGTATCGCAGTAGCGTCGCCGGAACACGTTATTACGGACAGTCGTACGATCGCGGCTATTACGGCCGATACGATCGCGGCCGCTCTACGCGGAACCTGGCTCTGACAGTAGGAGCGCCTGCGGCAATCGGCGCCGGCATCGGAGCACTGGCGGGCGGCGGTAAAGGCGCTGGCATCGGAGCGCTTGTTGGAGGCGGAGGCGGTGCATTGTTCTACCTGCTCAACAACCGACGCGGTCGCCGCTAAGAATAAGGTTCAGGGTTCAGGGTTCAGCGTTCAGGGTTCAGCGTTCAGAGTTGAGAGTTCAGCGTTCAGAGTTGAGAGTTCAGCGTTCAGAGTTGAGAGTTCAGCGTTCAGAGTTGAGAGTTCACTGTTCCGCGTTCAAAGTTGATCGTCGGTTTCGACAACCTGAACCACGAACCCGGAACCATTGAACCAAGCAAAAGACATTGGTAGCCGTCCGCCGGCTACCAATGTCTTTTCGTGTCTCAGGGCACTGACCTTGTGTCGACCAACAAGCCAACTGTAGACTTCCTGCCTGAGTTTCAGCTTCAACAATCTGAAAATAATGCGATGCTCCGAATAATCAATGTCGTCGGCGCCCGGCCAAACTTCATGAAGATAGCGCCGGTGCTCAACGAGATGCGTCGGCGCTCAAATCGAATCGAGCCGCTGCTCGTCCACACTGGACAACACTACGACGAGTCGATGAGCGACTCGTTCTTCGAAGACCTGCAGATTCCGCGACCCGATATCAACCTCGAGGCCGGTTCGGGCTCACATTCCGAGCAGACTGCCTGCATAATGACCGCCTTCGAACAGGTCTTATTGAAGCACGCGGCCGACTGGGTGGTGGTTGTCGGAGATGTGAACTCGACGATGGCCGCGGCGATAGTAGCAGCAAAAATGCTCGTGCGGGTTGCTCATGTGGAAGCCGGGCTTAGAAGCGGCGACCGCACGATGCCGGAAGAGATCAACCGAGTCGTCACCGATGCGCTTGCGGATCTGCTGCTTACACCGTCACGAGATGCAAACGAAAACCTGCTTCGCGAAGGCGTAGCGCCGGAAAAGATACGCTTCGTCGGCAACGTTATGATCGATACGCTTTATAACAATCTCGAGCGGGCGCGTACCTCGCCGGTGCTCGACCGCTTGAATCTCAAGCAGGGCCGGTTCTGCGCGATGACTCTGCATCGTCCATCAAATGTCGACGACAAGACAACGTTGTCCGGGATACTCGATGCGCTACAGGTGATCGGCGCGCGCTTGCCGATCGTCTTCCCGGTTCATCCCCGCACCCGAGCCCGCTTGGAGCAGTTCGGCTTGAACGAAATGGTTCGCAGGCAGTCGTCACTCATACTCACCGAGCCGCTTGGCTATCTGGACTTTTTGCAGCTTTACAGCAACAGCCGTTTGGTCCTCACCGACAGCGGCGGCATTCAAGAGGAGACCACGGTGCTTGGCATTCCGTGTTTGACGCTCAGGCAAAACACGGAGCGACCCATCACTATCACCGAGGGGACTAACCGACTAGTTGGCAACGATCCCGAGGTAATAAAACGCGAAGCGCTCGCCGCACTCGAGCGACCCTTGCGTCCAACGCGTGTGCCCGAACTCTGGGATGGCCACGCTGCCGTTCGCATCGTCGACGCGATCGAACAGGCGAGCAACCCGCCCCGGGCTACATAGAACTTCAAGCTATCAATTGAGATCTGGTGACCGATGGACAGACAGCGAGATAGGCCGGATAGGTTCTTTGCAGCGTCACCCCCTCTTCGCACCACTGCTTTGTTGATCCTGACCACTATTGCCGTGGCGTTTGCGGCGATACTCTGCGCGAGCGGCAACTACAGGGAGGCCGCCGTCCTTGCAGCGGCCGGTCTGGGCGCTGGGCTTCTCGTCGCCGGGCCCATCTCAGTCCAAGCGGTACTGATTACGTGGTTCGCAACCGCGCCGCTGGCGTCCTTCTATATCAGGTTTCCTACCGATAGATCGATCGTCACATATAACCGTAGTGTTTTCGCTCTGGTCATAGTAATGCTTTTGCTGAAGCCTGGATGTACGGCGTCGCTCACGCAAACAACAAGCGAGGCGCAATCGTCTTCCGGGAATGCGTGGTCGAGACGAGCGGCCTTCTCCGTATCAAAGTTCGAAGTGGCCTGGGCGCTGTTGTCGGTCCTCGCGCTCGCAAGCGCCGTGGCCGCCTCGAACAATGCCGCCAATGCAGCGCGAATAGCGATCGATACGTTCTGGCTTCCGCTCGTCGCCTTTCACGTTGCGAGGAACTATCTGGGCTTGCGGAACGGCGGCAGGTGGTTGTTGCTCGGAGGCATCGCGCTAGCGCTGTTCTTGTTTGCGACCGGCGCCTTCGAGTTCGTGACCGGCGCCGACTTGTTCGCCTACAAAGGCTCTGAAATAGTGCGCGAGGGCGAGCGCCGTGTGAACGGCCCGTTCGCCGCCGATTCCTCTTTTGCGATCATCTGTCTGATCCTCTTCTTGTTCCTGCTGGCCGCGGCCAAACTCTTTCGCGTGCGGTTCGACCGGACCGGCAAGCTCGTTTACGCGTGCGCGCTGACGGGAGCCGCACTAGGAGCGCTGTTGCCTTTGTTCCGCGGCGTCGCCCTCGCGCTCGTCGCCGGCTGGATCGTGTTGCAATGGAGCGGGCGGTCGCTGCTTAGTCGGCCGGCCTTTCGTCGCGCCATACCCATGGGCTCGGTTATCGTTCTACTCTTGATCGCCCTTGTTGCGTGGATCGTGACGATCGCTCCGTCGCCTGTTGGAAACCGCCTTACGGACGCGCGCACTGCCTACGGCAGGCTCGCTACCTGGCAGGCGGCGGCGGAAATCGCATTCGACAATCCCGTCCTTGGCGTCGGCCTGGCCAACTACGCCGATTATTTCGACGCCTCGCATTACTATTCGGACGAGCCTCCTGAGGAGGTCCTGGACACGAGGGCTGCAGACAGTCCGCACTCAAATGTCTTGTGGATCGGAGCGGAACTCGGGCTCACGGGGCTTGCGCTGTACTTCGCGGCGAACGCTTATCTCTTCCTGATTGGCTGGCGCGCGCTAAAGCGAGCGGGAGACTCACGGCAACGAACCGCGGCCTTGTGCTTCCTTGCGCTTGTTGTAGCTTACTGGATCCCAGGGCTGACTCTGGCGAGCGGCTACTATTCGGATTTGAATTTGTACTTTCTTTTCCTGCTCGGAGCGCTGTCCAATTCGTCCCTAGTTCCGAGCAGCCGGTCGTTAACCCACGGTTGATTGCGACGTTGAAACGGCTCCAAAACATTCGCGAGAAGCTCGACGGCTTGACGGCGGGAGAGATCGCCGGTGAAGCCTTCCTTCGGGCGCGCCGGAAAATCTCACGAGCCATAAGCCGCGCGAGTGATACCCCGCAAACAACTTATGTTTCTGACGAGGACCTTCGTCGCGCGCTGGGTGGACAGTCGATCGCCAAAGTCGCTTCAAGAATTCGAGAGAGCGGAGGGCCGCACCTGACGCCGGGGCTTGCTGACCTGTCGCAGACGGTTGCCACCGTCAAAGAGTTCTTTCCCGATTCGGTCGAAGCCTCTCGTCTCGAAGCTGACGCCGTTGTCGATCACAGGATCAGTCTGTTCGGCCGCGCTTACGATCTCGGCCCGAAGATAGATTGGCTCCTCGATCCGCAAGCGGACCGGGCCTGGCCGCTTGCTCACTTCACTCGGGTCCCGCTGGTGATTGGGCAAGGCGCCGACGTGCGCGTGGTTTGGGAACTCAATCGCCTTCACCACCTGGTAACGCTGGGCCGCGCATACTTGCTTACCGGCGACGAGCGCTACACCGAAGAGTTCCTGGGTCAGCTCGCCTCATGGTACGAAGACAATCCGCCGCGCTTCGGAATCAACTGGACTGTTGCAATGGAAGCAGGCATCCGCGCGGTGAATATCATCGCGGCGCTCGAGATGTTCCGTGGCTCGCCACAGGTGACCGGCGAAGCGATCGAGCTGATACTCAAGACGCTGATCGCTCACGGCAGCTTCATCCGCGGCAACCTCGAGTTCTCTTACCGCGTGCCGAGCAATCACTACCTCTCGAACCTTATCGGCCTGTTTGTGATTGGGATGATGATGCCCGAACTTGGTGAAGCTCGCCGCTGGGTGAGCTTCAGCGCGCGACGGCTGGTGAAGGAGATGGACCGGCAAGTGCTCGCGGACGGCGTCGATTACGAAGGCGCGATTGGCTATCACCGTTTCGTGCTTGAAATCTTCGCGCTGTTTTTCTCGATGAGTCACGCAAACGGCATTCAAATTCCCGGCCGCTACTGGGTGCGGCTGGAAGCGATGTTTGACTTCGTGCGCCACTATCTCAAACTCGATGGGACTGCGCCGATGATCGGCGATTCAGACGATGGGCGGTTGATCAAATTCAAAACTCGTCCGTCCGGCGATCATACCTACTTGATGTCGATCGCCGCGGTGTTGATCGAGAACGAGAGGTTCAAGCAGTCGAGCCGCTTCGACGAAGAAGCCATCTGGTGGTTCGGACTCGAGGGGCGCGAAGCCTTTGACAGCCTGGCGATCGGCAAACAACAGCCGGCTTCCCGAGCTTTCCCTGAGGCGCAGATTTATATTCAACGGGGCGTAACACAAGGAGAGGACGACGGGCCGCTCTACGCCATCATCGACTGCGGCGATCACGGCGCGCGCGGCCGCGGCTCGCACGCACATTCGGATGCGCTGTCGATTGAGGTGTTCGCGTTCAACCGGACTTTTCTTCGAGACCCGGGAACGTACGTCTACACGGCAAGCGAGCGGGAGCGCAATCTGTTCCGGTCAACCGCTTATCACAATACCGTTCGTGTCGATGGCGAGGAGATCAGCCAGGAAACTCCAGGCGAGCTTTTCGCGTTCGCCTCTAACGTGCGCCCGCACGTGAATCTGTGGGAGAGCACGAGTGAACGCGACGTGCTCGACGCTGAGCATTACGCATATCAACGTCTCAGCTCGCCGGTGACTCATCGCCGCATCGTCACGCTGGACAAGCGCGAAGGCTACTGGATCATCAAAGACATCTTCACCGGCAAGGGCAGGCATCGATTCGAGTTCTTCTTCAACTTCGACGTTGGGCTTGAAGTCACGATCGACGCGAGCAACCGCGCCATCGCTCGCGACGAAAGGGCGGCGCTCACGATCGTGCCTGCTTGCGATCACAAGCTTGAAGCGATGATAGAGTCGCGAGGGGTCTCACCCACCTACGGGATTCGGGTAGCGTCGTCTGCTATCATTTACAGTCTTGCGGCGGACGTTCCGTTGGAGGTGAGTTTTCAGTTGTTACCATCGATGACCATGTGACTTCCGCCCTCTGACCTCTGACCTTATGTGCGGTATTTGCGGAATCTATGAATACGGCGCGAGCCAGCCGGCGGTGAGTGACGCGCTCGTCGTTCGTATGCGCGACACGATGACTCATCGCGGACCCGACGACGCCGGTGTGTACGTCAGCGAAGATCGTCGCGTAGGACTCGGCAACCGGCGGCTTGCGATCGTAGACTTATCACCCGCCGGCCGCAACCCGATGCCTAACGAAAACGGGCGTGTCTGGATAACCTTCAACGGAGAAATCTACAATCACGAATCGCTCCGTCCCGGACTCGAAGCGAGAGGCCATCGCTATCGTTCGCGCACCGACACCGAAACGATCATTCATCTCTATGAAGAGCGCGGCCTGGATTTCGTTCACGAACTCGAAGGCGACTTTGCAATCGGGATTTGGGATGAAGACGCCAACCGCATCGTGCTCGCGCGTGATCGCATCGGCGTCAAGCCGCTCTACTACACGCTCGCGGGCGGCCGGTTGATCTTCGCGTCCGAGATAAAAGCCATACTCGAGCATCCGGCGGTTTCGCGCGACATCAACGAAGAAGCTCTCTATCACTACCTGACTTTCCTGGCGACTCCAGCGCCTCAGACACTGTTCGCGGGCATTCAAAAACTTCCCGCCGGCTGCATGCTTACGTGCGACGCGCGAGGCGATGTGAAGGTCACCCGCTACTGGGACGCGATCGTCGAGCCGCGCGATTCCGCGGAGTTTCAAGACGAGCAGGCGGTAGCCGAAAAGCTGCGCTGCCTTCTTAGAGAGTCGATAGCCAAGCGGATGATGAGCGACGTCCCCTTCGGCGTGTTCCTGTCGGGCGGAATTGATTCGACTGCCAACGTCGCCCTGATGGCTGAGTTGATGGATCAACCGGTTCGCACCTTCACCGTTGGCTTTCGCGACAACCCGGCTTATAACGAGATCGAAGAAGCGCGCTCGGTTGCTCGCGAGTACGGCACCGATCATCACGAAGTCATGATCAGTCAGCAAGAGCTTATCGATTTTATTCCCGACTTGATCTTTCACCAGGACGAACCGATCGCCGACCCGGTCTGCGTGCCGCTGTATTACGTTTCAAAGCTTGCGCGCGATACCGGCACAAAAGTCATTCAAGTGGGCGAAGGATCGGACGAGCTTTTCTGCGGCTACAGAAACTACGTTCTCTATCTTAGATTTCACGATCTGTTTTGGCGGCGCGCGATCCGGTGGCCTCAGCCGATGCGTGGTATCGCCTCCGCGGCGGGCCAGGCATTCTACCGGCTCGGCGGCGGGCGGCTTCTGCCGAACGTGGGTAAGATGATTCCGGATTTGATGCGAAGGCTGGCAGCGCGCGAAGAACTTTTCTGGGGCGGAACATTTGTCTTTGATGAGGTGAACAAGCAGCGGCTGCTGACGCCCCAGGCCAGAGCGAGGCTGGCCGCGGCCGGCGGAAACGCACTCTCGTCTCACTCGATCATAAGCGCGGATCTCGATCGACTGCTTACGGCAAAGCCATCCGCCGATCAACTCGAGCAGATGATCTACGTCGAGTTGAAACTCCGCCTTCCGGAGCTTCTGCTGATGCGCGTCGACAAGATGACGATGGCAACCTCGGTCGAGGCCCGCGTCCCGTTCCTGGATCACAAGCTGGTTGAGTTTGCGATGGGCTTGCCGCGCGACCTCAAGTATCGCAACGGCGAAACCAAATACATACTCAAGCGCGCGCTCGAGGGCGTGGTGCCTGAGCGGATCATCAAGAGGAAGAAGAAAGGCTTCGGCGTTCCGATAAATGAATGGATGCTCGATCAGCTTGGCGGTTTCGTCGAGGAGTCGCTGTTCGACTCTTCTCTGCGCAAGAGAGAGTTATTCGATTATGGCTATATCAAGCAGCTTCTAGATGCGCATCGAGCGCGCCGCGCCAATTATTCGTTCTTCCTGTGGAGTCTGCTGAATCTGAGTCTTTGGTATGACCGCTGGATTGAAGGAGGCGCAACCGGACCGAAAGCAATGGAGGTCGATATGAGCCTCCGAGTTTGAAGGCCTGGTCCTTTACCTCTTGCAGCCTCATCATCTTTTCAGTGACTAGTGGCGTGTAACAGACATTTCGCCAGTGAAGCGGTATCCGCGCAAATCCGTCGGATCAGTGTCATCGGTGGTTCTATGCGGTACTACCAAACCGATTCTTCCGAACGCATAGACCACCGATGAAACGGATTTGACGGATTCGCACGGATTTCTTGTCCATTTGATCGCTAGCGAAATGCCCCGTACAAGTCACTAGGTACTGGTGCTTCTGAGTGATTATGCTGATTCATCGTCTGGCATCGTGGCCCTCTACGACAAGCGGAATTGATGTTCCCCGGACAACGTTATCCCGCGCTCAGCTCTTAACAACCTGCGCAGTTATTTTTCTCACCGCTCTTGGCATAAGGCTTTTGTATTGGCAGGACAACTATGCCGAGCTCGCACGCGGGAAAAGAGACTCGGGACTTCAGATAGTGTCCTTCTTCTACTACGACCAGGCTCAGAGGATACTTGATGACGGAGGCATTCTATTCCCGCGCAATCCGGTGGACCCCGGTGACGCAACTGTACTAACGCATCCACCCGGCTATTCAATATTAATGGCCGCTGTCTTCAAAACGTTTTATGAGCAAGGGGCCGGGCAGTCGCTTTCGCGAGCCGACACCGTCCTCAGAGTTGTGCAGATAGTTGGCGATGCCGCTTCGGCAGTTGTGATCTTCCTCATCGCGGCAGAGTTGTTTCCCGTTGCCGTTGCGATCATCGCCGCGATGCTCTGCGTTTTCTCTCCTCATTTCGCTTACTACTCGCTGATGCTGGGGCCCGATTCGCTTTCGATCTTGCCGATCCTGCTGGCAGGTTATTTCATGATTCGAGCAATCAAGCGTCCTCGATTTATCACAGTAATAACTGCCGGCGCCTTTGTCGGGTTGTCCTGCTGGCTCAGATCAAACGCGCTGCTGCTCGCGCCGTTTCTTGCCTGCATCATTCCGCTACTCTTCGAACGCGGAAAGCGGCTGCGTTACTCGCTGGCTCTCATTGCTGGCACTGTCCTCATAATCGCGCCGATAATTATTCGCAACTGGATTGTGTTCCATCAATTCGTTCCGCTCTCGGTTATGGCAGGACTCAACCTGGTTGAAGGCATTGGTGATTATGACAAAGAGGACAGGTTCGGGATGCCGAGCAGCGACGCCGAATCTGCTTTGAAAGATGCTGAGTGGCACGGCCGCCCCGACTACGCAGGCAGCCTTTGGAGACCGGACGGCATCGAGCGCGATAAGGCGCGTTTTGGGCGAGGGCTTGCGGTTGTTCGGTCAAATCCTGGCTGGTTTGTTGGCGTGATGCTGCGCCGGATGGAATTCATGCTGAGATACAACGACTTTCGCCCGCGGGATTTCCCTCACCTTACGACAGCGCCCGCACTTTCAGCCGCTCCCAACTTCGGTCACAAGCTAGAGCCCGCTGCCGAAATGACGCCAATGTGGTCAAGTTCTTCGCCCAAGGTGATGGCAAATGGCGACGCCGTTTCCAGGCTGGCGCAAGCTGCGATCCCAGATGGCAACCAGGCGCTTCAAATCACCGGCGACGGATCTCAATACGGAGAGATCTTCTCCTATGAGCCGATCGAGGTGAAAAAGAATACCGACTATGTGCTCAGGTTATCGGTAACCCTCGAACAGGGGAACGCCGATGTTAAGATAGGAACCGCCGATCCGCGAATCGTGCTTGCGTTGGTGGCTGCGTCGAGTGCAGTAAAAGAGCCGAAGCGGAAGACGGAAGACAAAGATGCCAACCAAGCTGATCCAACTCGTGAACCGCGGATGAAAGTGCTTCTAGTCCCCTTCGCAAGCGGGGACAACGCGCAAGTACGGCCATCATTCTATAAATCAACTGTAGAGCGAACAGTGCTGAACGTACGCCGGGCCGAGATGTTCGAGATCGGGCCGACGGGTTATCTCTGGACGCGACACCCGCGCGCCCTGATTCGCGGTGTTCAGAAAAACGTCTTCAAGACGAATCCTATGCGCGCGCTTATCGCGATAGGCATCATTCTATTGGCACTCGCGCGGCGCGGCCGAGTGCTTGCCGTCCTGCTGATCGTTCCAATCTATTATCTTCTTGCGCAGTCGCCCCTGCACACAGAGTACAGATACGTGCTGGCGATACACTACTTTCTTTTTGTGGTAGCAGCAGCAACGATCTACTATGGCGGCCTGGTCATCGGGCAACTTATGCAGAGGGGCTATCAACTCGCACACGACAAACTCGCGCGCCAAATTAATTGACCTCGAAGATCAAGTCGCCAACATTTCCGTTTGAGAACTGGCGAATGTCAGCCTTTGATACGGGAGTGCCTGGGCGATAGAATTTAGAACGCATAAAAAAAAACAATGAGCATCGGAAGCGGATTAAAGTCTCTTTTGAGACCGGCCTACTATCGCCTGCCGGCAACCTTCTGCTATGGGCCGCTCTTCTCGCGAACGCTGAAGTTCCTGGAAGAGTCTCAGAGGTGGGACGAAGATCGCCTGATTGAATACCAGACCTCAAAGCTCCGCGTGATGCTCCGTCATTGCGCGAAGCACGTCCCGTATTACCGGCAAACGTTTCGCGAGGCCGGGTTTGATCCCGAAAACTTCCGCAGACTTTCTGACCTGCGCGTTCTTCCTTTGCTCGACAAAGAGACTATACGTTCCCACCCGCAGGATTTTATTGCCGATAACGTCAGTCGTCGCCAGATGCTCTATTTCACAACAGGGGGAACGATGGGTCAGCCACTGGGGCTGTACAACCTGAGACACAGCGGGGGCCGAGAAAGAGCTTTCATGTACTCACAATGGGCCCGGGTTGGTTTTCACTACAACAACCGTCGCGCGATGCTCAGGGGCTCGCCGGTGAAAAGCAAACGGCATTGGAAGTATGAAGCCTCGGAGCGCGCGTTTGTTTTTTCAAACTTCCATATGACCCCGGACAACGTGACTGAATATGCGCGCGTTATGCGCGACGAGAATCTTCCGTATCTGCACTCCTATCCGTCGGCGGTGATCGATTTCGCCCGCCATCTCAAAGAGCTCGAGATCGAACCTCCGCGCTTTCGAGCAGTGCTGGCGGCCTCGGAGAACTTATATCCGGGTCAGAGAGAATTCATCGAGTCTTTTTTCGGCGCGAGGTTGTTCTCATGGTACGGGCACACCGAGAACACGATTCTGGCCGGGGAGTGTGAACTGAGCAATCACTACCATATTTTCCCCGAGTACGGAGTGGTGGAAGTGATCAAGCAAGACGGCTCTTCCGCTGAGCAGGAAGACGAGATGGGCGAACTGATCGGCACGTCGTTGGATAACTTCGCGATGCCTTTGATCAGATACCGCACCGACGACTGGGCGGTGATTGGACCCGAGCGATGCGCGTGTGGGCGCAACCAGAGGCTTCTCAAAGAAACTTATGGCCGCTGGCATCAGGAGATGCTTGTCGGGAAACTGGACAATCTCATCTCGGTGACCGCGCTCAACGTGCATACTCATGTTTTCGATAACGTCCAGCAGCTTCAGTTTTATCAACGTGAGAAGGGCAAGGTTGAACTGCGATTGAAGCGAAAACCCGGCTACTCAGAACGAGACTCGAAGCGCATAATTGCGGCGCTTGACGAAAAGATGGGAGATACGATGGAGGTCTCGCTGAATTTAGCCGATGATATACCGCTTATGCCTCGCGGCAAGTTCCGTTTTGTGATTCGGGAGTTGGACCTTCCACGATCTGTCTTTGATGAGGTTCGCCTTGAAAAGTCTTCTAGCTAACCTGGATGTTGGTCTGGTTTCCGGTGACGGCCGGTATCCGTCGGAGTCTCCGTTTCATCCGCCTGAGTTGTATCCAGAGTATCCCCACGAAGAACTAAATACTGACCCGGCCAACCAGGTATACACGATGGTGCGGGAGTCTTTGCGGCTGTTGGGGATGGACAAAGCGAACTTCGGCCGGCCGGAGTGGGACCCTCTTGGCGAGCTGATTTCGCCGGGGCAGCGCGTGCTGATCAAACCTAATTTCGTGCTGCACTTCAACGCCGGCCAGGGCCCCCTCGACGCGGTCATTACCCATCCTTCGGTGATTCGAGCCATATGCGATTATGTCGTCATTGCGCTTCGCGGCGACGGCGAATTAGTTGTGGGCGATGCTCCGCAGATGAACTGCGATTTCGCCCGGCTTTGCCAGGCTTCGGGCATGGATATCCTGGCGACCTACCTTGAATCGGCCTGCGCCCGGCGAGGCATCGCGCTACGGTTGGTGGATTTTAGAAAGGAACAAACGCGCTACAAACACGGAATCGTTTGGGAGCGCAAAGCGCTAAACAATGGCGAGTCTGTACGAGTGAGCCTCGGCGAAGACAGTTCCATGGAGAACATCGATGGCCGGTTGTTGTACGGAGCTGACTACTCGCGGCGCGAGACTGTGCAGGCGCACGAAGGCCATCGCCACGAATACGTCGTTGCGCGCCCGGTGTTATCGAGCGACGTGGTGATCTCCGTGCCCAAACTGAAGGTTCATCGCAAGGTGGGAGCAACTCTAAACCTGAAGAACATTGTCGGGATCAATACCGACAAGAACCATCTGGCTCATTATCGCGTCGGGTCTCCTGCGAGCGGCGGGGACGAGTTCTCCGACCCGGGATGGGAAGATCGAGCCGAACGCGTTCTGTCGGACATCTTACTTGGACGCTCGTGGCGGTTTGGAAAATATCCCTTTCTTGCCTGGAGAGCCTTCCGAAAGGCTCTCGGGTATTTTGCCGCCGACTCGGCCAGGCCGGCTTTCAGTTACGGCAACTGGCATGGAAATGACACCGCATGGCGGATGGTGCTCGACTTGAATCGAATACTGCTATACGCCGACGCCGAAGGCCGTTTGCAAGAGCTGCCGACTCGTAAGTATTTCTCCGTTATTGACGGGGTGATCGGCGGAGAAGGCGAAGGTCCATTGCATCCGGCTGCTTATCCGTCTGGGGTCGTGCTTGCGGGGTTCAATCCGGTGGCCGTGGATTGGGTAGCAGCACGGTTGATGGGATTCGAGGCCGGCCGGATTCCACTCTACCGGCATGCGCTCGAACAGATGCGCGAATGGCTCCCCGATTTCGCGATCGAAAGAATTCGCGTTGTCTCGAACGTTCCGAGTTGGGAGGCTATTATGAAGACCAGCGAGGTGGTGTTCAATTTCCGAGCGCCTGCGGGCTGGCGCGGTCAGATCGAACTACAGGAGCCGGCCCCGGAATCTGCCCGGCAAGAAGAGACAACCGTTGGCATGCTATCTCAGTAGAGTCATACGTCGAAAAATGACGCCTTCGAACAGACTACACGGTCTATATCTCCGTTTCCTCAACAGAGAGACGCCGCGACAGGCAGGCATGCTCTTTTCAGCCCAGACCGCATCGATGTTCGCCGGATTCTGCGCCAGCGTGATCCAAGCGAGATGGATGGAACCGGCGGAGATGGGCCGCTTCGCTTTTTGCCTCAGCATCATCGTTGTCACAAGCCTGTTCTTCGAGTTTGGCATCTCCTCGGCGGGGGCTCGCGTGCTTGCGCTCGCGCACGACCGCCAGAGCGAACGGCAGGCGCTGGGGGCGCTCGTCTTGATGACGCTTGCGATCAGCCTCGTTTTTTCCGCGTTCATCGCCCTCACGGCGGCGCCGATCGATTTGATCTTCAACAAGGACGTGAAATGGCTGCTGATCGCGACGGCAGCGCTGGCGCTTTTTCAGCCGTTCCAGTTGTTGATCGAGCAGAGTTGCCAGGGTCTCAATCAGATTCGCCGGCTTTCGCTGTTTCAGTTGATGATGTCAGGCGGTTACCTTCTGATATTGGCTGTGCTGGTAGCCACGCAGCGGCTGACCGCAGGAACGGCCCTGGGAGCCTATTTGGCGGGCACCGGGTTGGCGTCGGTCTGGACACTGGTTCGAATGCAACCGAGCTTTAAAGGCGCCTCGGGCTACATAAAGGTGACTCTTAAGGAGACTCGCGGGTACGGGTTCAATCTTTACCTGGCGCGAATAAGCGGAATGGCTTCATCGCGCTCGGATCAACTGGCGATCGGTTATTTCCTGGCGGGCACTGCCCCGCTGGGCATGTACGCCATTGCGCAAAAGTTCAGCAATCCGGTAGCGCTGATCGGCCGCTCGCTGGCGGTCACGCGATTCCGAGCCTTCGCGCGGCTCAACAGAGTGCCGCCGCGGATCACCAGGTGGAACGCGATCGCGGTTGTGTCCGCATCCGCCGGGCTGATTGCGCTCGGGCCGGTTGCGTTGCGGCTGTTCTTCCCGAAATACAGCGACGCGGCGCCGCTTCTGCTTCCGTTCGCCGTCATGAATTCGTTTGTCGGGTTGTTTCAGCCCTACAACGTATTCCTTGCCTCGCACGGCCGAGGCGCTGAATTGCGAAACATCGTTCTGATAGTCGGCGCCGCCACGATTGCCACGCTGGTGATATTGGTGCCACGCTACGGCATCGCGGGAGCGGCGTGGACGGGGGCCGGGGCGATGGCGCTGGACTACCTACTGCACCTTCTCTACTATCGAAAGTTCAAGCGGACTCTCGAAACGGGCACGACCGGGCAAGAAGGACAGGAGGCTGAGGACTGAGAAAATGAACACAACACGCCACAACTCAGTCCTCGGTCCTCAGAGCGCAGTCCTTGTAGACTACAAGCAACGCGCTCGTGAGCAATGGAGCGCGAACCCATGCGGTGCTCACGTCGCGCGCGAGCATGAGTTTGGGACTCGCGAGTACTTCGATGCGATTGAACACAATCGCTACGTCGAGTACGCGCCTTGGATGAAACCGATAATTGGCTTCGATCGCTATGCCGGAAAACGGCTGCTCGAAGTCGGAGTCGGAACGGGCACCGACCTGCTACAGTTCGCCCGCGGCGGCGCGCTGGTTACCGGCGTCGACCTCACGCTGCGAAGCATCGAGATCGCCCGGCGCAGGTTTGAGGTATACGGCTTCGCCGGCGAGTTCGCGATTGGCGACGGCGAAAGCCTCAGCTTTCCCGACGCTAGCTTCGACGTAGCTTACTCGTTCGGCGTGTTACATCACGCTCCCGATACCCAGGGCGCCGTTCGCGAGATTCATCGGGTGCTCGAGCGCGGAGGCAAGGCCATCGTGATGCTGTATCATCGTCGATCGCTTTACTACTGGGGCTCGCTCGTCGGCAAACACGGAGTACTGGGCGGGGAGCTTCTTAAAGAGAGCATGACAGAGATCATGGCCCGCCACGTCGAATACTCGGAAACAGGCGGACGCCCGCTGGTAAAGGCTTACACGCGTGCCCAAGCTCGCCGCTTGTTTAGCGGCTTCAGCGAATGCGACATCAGTGTAAACCAGCTCTCGCGCCGCGAGCTGGGGCAGATCGGGCGCTTAATGCCTGAAGCGGTTTTCCAAGGGCTTGCTCGAAGTTTCGGCTGGAACCTCCTAATAACGGCAACCAAGTGAATCCGCCTCCGCCTCCTAACAAATCCGCCCGACCCGTTGCCGCCGGCTACTCAAACAGAGGCGCGAGCGATACACGCGGTCGAGACGACGCAAGCCCGCTCGCGTTGTTACTGGATCTGTCCAGCAATAAGAGCGCCGCACTCGAATGGGCGTCCGAGCAGTTGTCGGGCGCCGACATCAAGCCGCTAAACAAAGCTGATCTCAAATGGACTTCGAAGCGCGAAGCGCTTGCGCGGGTGCGCGGGCTCAACCCGGATCTGTTCGCCGTGTTCACGCCGGACTTAAACACACAGAGCGGACTGAGCGCGCTCATGCTATTCGCGATCTCGGCAGGCGCGCGGCAGGTTGTGATCGGCGACCAGAAGGGCGGAACTGTTTCGCGCTCGAGGCTCGAGGTGCTGCTCATTCAAGCTCCGCGATTCTTGCTCGAGTTGTTGGGCGGGTACGGGTTGATAGTGCCTCTTTCATGGCTGCTCACCGAGGCGCTGCGAATTGCGCTCGCGTTTCGAAAGGTCGTGCGCGCATCGCGACCCGCAACAAGGACGGCCGGCCCGAATCATGAGCAATCACTTAGCGCGCTATACATTCGAGCGACGTTGGCGAGCACCGCGGAAGGCGGGATGTCCAGTCACATCGCGGGATTCGCCAGCGGCGCCTCTCTGCTGAGACATCGACTCACGTTCCTAGTGAGCGGCGTCGAGAGTCCTGTCGAGAAACACAATGACGGCAGCATCGCGATTCCACCGTCGCGAGTTTTCGGCGCGACCAAGGCGCTGTTTGAGCTGTGGAACAATCTGGTGTTCACCGTCAAGAGCTTGCAGCTAATTTCGAGTGAGTCCCTGTCGTCCAATGAGTTCGATTTCATCTATCAACGCTACAGCCGATTCAATTGGACCGGCGTTGCGCTATCTCTGATGACGGGGCTTCCGCTGATGCTTGAGTTCAACGGTTCGGAAGTGTGGGTCAGCCGCCAGTGGGACCCGATTGGTCAACTCTGGCTGTTGAAGCGCTTCGAGCGATTAAACCAGCGCGCGGCTGATCTGATCTTTGTGGTCTCGGATGTCGAGCGCCGCAATCTGATCGATTCCAATCTTCGCTCGACGAAGATAATAGTAAACCCGAACGGCGCTGACACAGATCGGTTTCGACCCGAGAGTGGTGGCCGCGAGATCAGGCGGAGGCTCGGCATCGAAGACCGGATCGTCATTGGGTTCATCGGAACTTTTGGCCCGTGGCACGGCGCGCCAGTGTTGGCGGAGGCGGCTCGCGTAGTGAAGCCAGACGTGGGCTGTCACTTCCTGTTCATCGGCGATGGCGAACAGCGTGCACAAACTGAATCGATCATCGAAGCGGGAGGCGTGAGCGCGACTTTCACGGGACGCGTCGCGCATCAGGAGGCGCCGGCCTATCTCGACGCTTGTGACATATTGGTTTCGCCACACGTTCCGTCGACTGATGCGAGTGAGTTCTTCGGCTCGCCGACGAAGCTGTTTGAGTACATGGCGATGGCCAAGCCGATCATCGCCAGCCGGATCGGCCAGATAGCTGATGTGATCGCCGACGGCGAAAACGGAGTGCTTGTAGAGCCGGGCGATGCGAACGCGCTCGCGCAAGCGATTGAGGAATTGGGTCGGGATGAAGCGTTGCGCGAACGGCTTGGGGCTGCGGCCAGGCGAACTGTCATTGAGCGATACACTTGGCGGCACAACGCCGCGCGAGTGTTTGAAGCGTCGTCATCGTGCATACCCAGCTAACAACCGGAGCACATCAGCTCCTGAATCCCACCAACTGCGTTGGTGGTATTTGGGAGTGGCGCCTCCCGAATCTCTTAGGCGATTAGGACGACGTTGCGTAAGCAGGCGCCAGCTCCTGCAGGCGCCAGCTCCTTTCCGAAGCACGCGCTCTCAGCTAACATTGCGAAACATGATCGACGATCCCAGCGAGCTCATCGCCACCGTGCGCCGGAAGATCAACACCTCCGATATGCCTGCGGCACTGGTGTTCAATTGCCACATCACTGGACTTGCAGTAGCACGTTCGCTTGGAAGGCGAGGCGTGCCGGTCATCGGGCTCGACCGCGACGAGAACGGCTTTGGTCTGCATTCGCGCTATACGACCATTGCGGGACGGTGTCCTTATCCGCTCGATGATGAGCGCGGCTTCATCGATCTGCTAATGGAAATCGGAACGGCATTGAAACAGAAGGCGGTCCTCTTTCCGTGTCTCGATGAATGGGTGTTTGCCGCCGCGCGTCACGCGGGCGAGCTTAGCGAGTATTTCATTCTTCCATTCTCGGATCTTGAAACCGTCGAGCGGATACTGGACAAGAATTTGCTCTATCGCAAATGCGAACAGCGGCAGATACCCATCCCGCGAACGTACTATGTCGGCGAACAAAGCCCGGAGCAAATCGCGAGCGAGATCGGCTACCCGTGCATCGTGAAGCCGGCGCTTCAACGCGAGTTCACCAACGAGTTCGGCGAAAAAGTCCTGCGCGCCCAGACGCGTGAACAGTTTCTTGGTTTATGCGAGCGCGCCGGCCATCACGCACTCCTTGCACAGGAGATTGTCGGCGCGGGCGTCGATAGCTTCTACTCGCTGTGCAGCTACATCGGGCGCGACGGGCAAGCGAAGGGCGTGTTCGTGGGGCGCAAGCTAGAACAGTATCCGCCCGACTTCGGCACCGCCTGCCTGGTCGATTCGCGCTACGTCGAAGAGATCGTCGCGCGCGGCGTTGATATCCTGAATCAGTTTGGCTATCACGGCATCAGCGAAGTCGAGTTCATCTACGACGCGCCGAGCCGCGACTTCAAGCTGCTCGACATCAACACGCGAGTGTGGAAATGGATCGGGTTGCCGATGCGAGCCGGTATCGATCTGCCGTGGCTGGCTTATGCCGATGCGGTCTTCGGCAGCGTCGAAGCGGCCGGGCGCCAACAAGACGGGCTGCGATGGGTTTACTTGAAGGACTACGTTGGGTTGCGCCGCGAGCGAGCCGGAGCGGCTGAAACGACGCTGACGCGGCAGGAGTGGCTGGCCCTGATCGCGGGCCGCGCGGAATCGGAGGGTGAGATCGTCGACGCAGTGTTGTCTGGCGATGATCCCGAGCCGTTTGTTCAAATGATCGAAAGCTTGTTCACGAAGCGGCAATACTATTGTGCTTGCTAGATCAGAACTTAACCGCAGAGGAACGCAGAGAGTTTGCGTTCCTCTGCGTTCCTCTGCGCCCTCTGCGGTTAAACTCGGGAGATGACTAATGCCTAAGGTACGTTTTGGATTCTGGATGCCGATATTCGGCGGATGGCTTCGCAACGTCGATGACGAGCAAATGCACGCGACGTTCGACTACAACAAAAGGCTTGCTCAGCGGGCTGAACAGATCGGCTTCGATATCACGCTGCTCGCGGAGTTGAACCTGAACGACATCAAAGGCGCGACGGCTCCGGTGCTCGAGTGCTGGACTACTGCCGCGGCAATCGCGTCGGTCACCGAGAAGGTTGAATTGATGAATGCGATTCGTCCGGGATTCAGGCTGCCGGCAATCACGGCTAAGATGTCGGCTAACATCGATCAGATTTCCAACGGCCGCTTCAGTCTGAACATCGTGTCCGCGTGGTGGGAACAGGAGATGCGCGAGTACGGCGGCACGTGGGTCGGTCACGATCAGCGCTACGAACGCACGCGCGAGTTCATCGAAGTGATGCGTGGGATGTGGTCCCAGGAAGAGTTCAGCTACGAAGGGCAATATTACAAAGTTGAAAAGGCGCATCTTGAACCTAAGCCTGTGCGCAAACCCTGGCCGACGCTCTACGCGGGCGGGGAATCGGAAGATGCCAAGCAGATGATCTCGCGTTACTGCGACGGCTACTTGATGCACGGCGATCCTCCCGAGAACGTGCGTCCGAAAGTCGAGGAGATGGAACGTAGAAGACGCGAGCTCGGCCTGGGAACGATGACTTACGGGATCGCGGCTTACGTGATCTGCCGCAAGAGCGACGCCGAAGTGAAGAAGGAGATCGATCGCATCTGCGACGTAAAGGACACGGCCGGTTATTTTGGCTTCAAGGATTTCACCACGCAGAGCAAGCTCGAGCGCGAGTTGTCGTTGCGTGATTACAGCGTGTCGAATCGCGGCTTGCGAAGCGGGCTCACGGGGACGCCGGAGCAAATCGCCGAGCGGGTGATCGAGTTTCGCTACGCGGGCGTCGAGATATTCTTGATGCAGATGAGCCCGATGAGAGAAGAGATGGAGCGCTTTGCCGAAGAGGTGATTCCTTTAGTAAACTCTGGCCTCGCCGACTCTGCGTGAGCTCAATTTAACGCAAAGACGCAAAGACGCCAAGAAAGAAGGGAGCGCTATGCTTTTGAGACTAGCAACAAGAGCATTTCTTTTCGTGATTGTATCAATGTTGGCAATCGAGCCGGCTGCGTTTTCACAGCAGAGACCCACCCCACCTGCCGACCCTGTACAGGAGCGCTTGCGGGCAATCGAAGAAGCGATCAGTTTCCTTCAGCAGGCGTTGTCGAAGGACGTCGATGACCTGATGTGGATGCGGGCGTTGGATGACGTTGCGGTGGTCGATAAGGTCCGCTACACAGGGCCACCACCGCGAGTTATTCCTAACCCGACGGGCCAGGGTGCGGGTAATCCGGTCATCATCACCGCCTACACATTCATGCCGAAGAAGTATGCAGCGTCGGCGAAGCTGCCGCTCGTCGTCTACGTGCATGGCGGCGTTCATGGCAATTTCGAATCGACGGCGGTGCACATCGTTCGAGAGATGGTCGAACAGGGCTACGCAGTTATCGCGCCCGACTATCGGGGAAGCACAGGCTACGGGCGTGAGTTCTGGCGATTGATCGACTATGGCGGATTAGAAGTTGACGATGTGTTTGGGGGCAAACAGTGGATGCTTGAGAACCACACGAACGTCGATCCCGAGCGAGTCGGCATCATCGGCTGGAGCCACGGCGGATTGATAACGCTGATGAACATCTTCGACCATCCGAAGGACTTCAAAGTAGCGTATGCCGGAGTGCCGGTGAGTGATCTTGTCGCGCGAATGGGATACAAGAGTCAGAGTTATCGCGAACTGTTCTCGGCGCCCTATCACATAGGCAAGACCGCCGATGAGAACGTCGCCGAATACCGCAAGCGCTCGCCTGCGTGGAACGCCGAGAAGCTTCAGACGCCGCTATTGATTCACACAAACACGAACGATGAAGACGTGAACGCGCTGGAGGTCGAGCATCTGATTGCGAAGTTGAAAGCGGCAGGGAAGCAGTTCGAGTACAAGATCTATCAGAACGCTCCGGGTGGGCACGCGTTCAACCGGCTGGATACGAAGCTTGCGAAGGAGTCGCGGGCGGAGGTGTATAGATTTCTGGCTAAGTATTTGAGCCCGCCGAATGCTGTGAAGTGATGGTTAGGGTCGAGTTGAATTGAACTTTCTGTGAGATGGGTCTTGTCTTGGCTGCCGATCAGCAGGACAATGAAGTCACACATCTGATTAGGAGCGAGCGAGAGTTACATGTCGGCTGAAACAAAACGGCGCTACACCCTTGACGAATACCTGGCTCTTGAACGCGAGTCGGACGCGAGGCTTGAGTTCTGGGACGGTGAGGTGTTCGTGATGAGCGGCGGCACGCTCGGGCATGAGCGGGCCATGGGCAACGCGTTCGATCTGTTTCGTATTCAACTACGCGGCAGTGAGTGCACAGTCTTTGGTAGTAACATGCAGATCAAGGTGCCAACAGCGCCGCCCTATCGCTATGCCGACGGCAGTGTAACGTGCGGGAGAGTTGAAGTCGAAAGATTCAACGGGAACGATCTGCTACTGAATCCAGTTCTGATCTATGAAGTCCTCTCGCCGAGCACGGAAGCGTATGATCGCGGCGACAAGTTCACGCACTACAAATCGATCGCAAGTCTTCGCGAATACCTGCTTATTGCCCAGCACCGGCCGCACATCACGCACTTCGTGAGGAACGATGATGGCACCTGGAGCTACTCGGAAGTGAATGGCCTTGACGCGAGCCTTTACCTGCCCTCGTTGGGTGTGACTCTGAGGCTCAGCGATGTTTATCAGAATGTCGAGTTCGAAAGTAGTTCTGGCCCAACGGCCGCGCTTTCAGGAAAGCTCGATTGACCTCTAACTCGAAAAAGCGTCACAGCCTTGAATAGTAAGCTTCGCCTGCGCAGGCGCGACAGATCGTTCGGCCGTCGTGTAAGACTTCGCGGCGGTCGTTGATTCCTTCGCCGCACTCATCACACAGCACCCTTGAAACCGGCCTTCCAGGCTGATCCTGTGGTGGGAGGCTCACTCGGACGCTTTCGAGTTTGAAGAGTTCCTCATCGGGCAGCAGCTTGTAAGCGCGAAGCTGACGCTGGTATTTGTTTTCGATCTCGGGGAAAGCGCAGTCGGCCGCCTCGCGTGATGAGTCGAGCGCGACGACGCGCACGGCTTCACCGGTCTTGACGTTAAGAAACGTCGAGGCAAGCTTGCCATAGTCGAAGAACTTCAACGTGCGTTTGCCAAGCCTGCACCCGGTGACAGTGTTGACCGCATCGGCGGCACATCGGTCTATCTCGACGAATACGATCAGATTCTTGCGGTCGGCGCCGCGTGGGTCTTCTATGCCAACCGCGCGGCATCCGAGCATCGCCATCCGCACGCCAAGCACCTGCCCGGCGCACATATGCCCATGAGATTGTTCGGCTCGTTGAAGAAGTTCGTCGAGCGACTCCATATCGGGATTATAGACCACGGATCACGCGGATTCGAGGGATTCTGCGCGGATCAGCGTAAATCCGTTCAATCCGCGTCATCCGTGGTCTATTTTGTCTAGTCGTATAGAAGATAAGTTTCGCGCCGCGCGGCGAATTCATTCAAACCCACGCTCCAACTCTCTTCGATCTCGGCCACCGCGCTTCCTTCTTCTATCTGCTCGCGTAGGCTCGAGCTTCCGTTGATCACATCAAACGGAAGCTTGTCGTAGACGTACTCATACGGCGGTTGCTTCCACTCGAAATGATCAGGATAGAGGCGACGAATTGTACTGACGATCGCCACGCCGGTGATGACAGGCTTGTATGCGCTCCGATCAGTCACGTGAATCTGAACGCCCCCGCAAAGATCATTGGCGAATTTGTGAAACGCCGGTTCGAAATGGAGCGGACGAAACACCACGCCGGGGAGGTTGTCTTGTTTCAACTCCTCGACCAGCTCCCAGGGATCGATGAAAGGCGCGCCAATGATCTCAAACGGTCGAGTGGCGCCTCGCCCCTCGGAGAGGTTCGTGCCTTCGATCATCACGCTGCCGGGGTAGACGACCGCGGTATCGACCGTGGGCATGTTCGGCGAAGGCATTACCCAGGGAAGCTCGGTGTCTTGATACCACATCTCGCGGCGCCAGCCTTCCATCTCGACTACCTCAAGCTCGCAGCCGATTCCGAATTCCCGATTGAACATCAACGCCAGCTCGCCAATCGTCATGCCGTGACGCATCGGGATCGGGAACATCCCGACGAACGATTGAAACTCAGATTCGAGCACGTTGGCTTCCATCTGAACTCCGTTGATAGGATTGGGCCGATCGAGCACGATGAATCGTTTGCCGAGTTCGCGCGCCGCCTCCATTGCCAGCGCCATCGTGTAGATGAAGGTGTAGACGCGCGTGCCGGCGTCCTGGATGTCGAAGACAAGGACGTCAACGCCCGCGAGCATTTCAGCGGAAGGCTTTCGCGTCTCGCCGTAGAGCGAATAAGCGGGCAGCCCCGTCCGCTTATCGCGGAACGTTCGCCACTCGATCATGTTGTCTTGAGTTTCGCCACGAATGCCGTGCTGCGGGCCGAAGAGCGCGGTGAGATTGATTCGAGGATGTTGATGAAATAAATCCGCAGCGTGCCGGAAGCGTGAGTCAATCGACGCGGGGTTGACGATCAGCCCCACTCGCGCGGCGTCGAGCAAACCGAGCTTCGATTCGAGGATTATTTCGAGTCCAGTCTTTACCATTAAAGGCCTTCAGCTTTGAACTGGGGGTTCAGGGTTCCGGGTTCAGGGTTCCGGGTTCAGGTTTCAGGACTCAGGGTTCCAGTCTCGTAACCAAATATCAGAAACCAGAAACCCGAAACCCTGAACCCGAAACCCTGAACCCGAAACCCTGAACCCTGAACCCTGAACTCTGAACCCGGAACCCTGAACCCGAAACCCTGAACCTCTTCCTTAACCACACAGCACCGACCCCCCGTTTACATTAAGCACTTCACCGGTGATGTGGCTCGCGAGATCAGACGCGAGGAAGAGGATCGGCCCGGCGATTTCATCGGGTGTTGCGACTCGGCCGAGCGGAATCAACTCGCGAATCTTGCGGCGCTCTTTGGGATTGTTCAAAGCGTCCTCGGTCATGTCGGTCGCGACCCAACCGGGAGCTACACAGTTGACGGTGATCCCGCGAGGCCCGAGCTCAGCCGCCAGCGATTTAGTCATCGAGATGATCGCGCCTTTTGTCGCCGCGTAGTGGGAATGAAACGGCTCGCCGCGCTGGCCCGCGGTCGAAGAGATGAGGATCATCGTGCCGCCTCGCTTCGGTATCATTACTCGGGCAGCCTCGTGACAACACGTGTAGATCGACTTGAGATTTACGGTTATCGTTTCGTCCCATTCGCGCTCGGTCATCTCCTGGATCGCAGCTTCTTTCCAGATGCCCGCGTTTGCGACGAGGATATCGAGCGAACCGAAGCGAGCGACCGCGGTTTGAACCATCTTCCGGACGGCGGGTAAGCGCGAAACGTCCGCGCGAACGGGAACTGCCTCCGCGCCGAGCTTCTCACACTCGGCGGCGACGCGCAGGGCTGCACCGCGATCGCGGTTGTAGTTGAGAACCAATCCACGGATGCCGGCTCGAGCAAACTTGATTGCGGTAGCAGCGCCGATGCCGCGCGACGCTCCGGTGATGATAGCGACTTTGCCTGCGAGATTGATCATGTTACAGGCCACTAGTTCGAACGGCTTCTCAATCGCCGACTGCGCTTGCGGTTGCCAGATCCGACTCGACTATTCGGCGGTGAATGGGCTCGTCGCGCGGTAGAAGGTAAGCTAACACGACGGTGACCATCGTAACGGCCGAAGCGAAGATCAGCACGTTGCGATAGCCGAACGCCGGCACGAACGTCGAAAGCGCCTGAGGTGCAAGCGCGCCCACTCCCCACGCCGCTCCCATCATCAATGCCGAGACGGTGCTGGTCTGACCGGGCACCAGTTCCTGAGCCATCGCTACGATGACCGGAATCGTGGCCAGCAACATGAATCCGCCAAGCCCGAGACAGACGACGCTCAACAGGCCGGTAGTTGCGAAAGAGCCAATCATCAACGGCCCCGCCAGCAAGCCCGAGTACAGGGTCACTGCGCGGCCGGAGAACCGCTCGGCGGTGAAGCCGCCGGCAATTCCGCCTACTCCTCCCAACAATAGAAACACAGTCAGCATGTTGCCCGTGTCCGTTAGCGAATAGCCCCGGTCCTCCAGCATGAAGGGCAGGTAGTTGTTGGTGGTCATCTGCAGGCCCGAGCGGATCACCGTGATTAGATAAAGCAGAGTGAGCGGCTTCCACGCAGTGCGCAGCGCGGCAAGCAGTTGCCACTTGATCTTCTCAACCCCGGGCGCCGATGAGCTGTGCGCCGGGAGCGGCGGACATATTCGATAGAGCACGGCCGACATCAGCAAACCGGTTCCGACTAGGTAGTAGGAGTGCTCCAGACCGTAGGCCGAAACGACTCTGGTTATCACCAGCGGTCCGACTGCGAACCCGAGCGTGCCCACCGCTGAAAATAGCGCCATCCCGACTCTGCGGCGGTCGCTTGCCGCTGTGGCCGCCATCGCCGCGCCTTGCGGATGAAAGGAGCCTATTCCTATCCCGCCGGCTACGAGCAAGACGATCAGAATCCCGTATGACGGCGCCAGCCCGATCATCGACACAAAGATGCCGGTGATCGCCGGGCCAAACACCGCGAAGGACCGCCTGAAGTATCGGTCTGAGATGAAGCCATAGACTGGCTGCATCAGCGAAGACGAAATCGCGTAGAGCGGCGCGAGCCAGAAGACCTGGGTCGCGGTGAGGCCGAGCTTGATTTTGATCAACGGCAGTAGCGGATAGATGATGCTCGAATAAGAATCGTTGACGAAGTGCCCTGCGCAAAGGGCGGCAAGTGTCAGCTTATCTCTTCTGCGCATAGTGCCACGAAGTGATTAGGAGTGAGCGCTCTTATCTGTCAACTCTGACCGCGTCTTCGACGCGCGACGCCTGTCTGTCTCGCGCTACGACTATGAAGTGATTGAAGAGCGCTTGAGAGAGCAGATCGTCTTGCCAGCCGACCTCGGGATGCCATTGAACGCCGAGCACGAACTGATCGGGGCGCGTGTTGATGACTGCTTCGATGACTCCGTCGGGCGCCCAGGCAATAGGCTCGAGGTCCCGGCCGACAATATCGATAGCCTGATGATGATGGCTGTTGACGGTCGTGTGGGTTGAGTCGGCGAGCCTGGCGATGAGCGAGTCTTCGGTTATGTTGATCGAGTGCGAACGCCGCCAGAAGAGATCGCCTTGCATGTGCTTAAGCGGCTCCTTGACCTCGCTGTCTATGTCCTGAATGAGCGTACCGCCTCGGTAAACGTTCAGTGATTGAATGCCGAAGCAGATCGCGAGCACCGGCAGTTGTCTTGCTTCGGCCGCTGCGAGCAACAGCATGTCGGTTTCGTCTCGACGGGGAACCACGGGTCCGAGTTTCGGTCTCGGCTCGTGCCCGTAACGGAGCGGATCGACGTCGTTGACCGCGCCCGAAAGGGCAATTGCGTCGACGTGCGCCATGACCGATTCGATGTAATCGGTTTCCGCAATCAACGGCAGCAGCAGCGGTGTGCCTCCCGCCGCATAGATCGCTTCGGCGTAAGTCTCGCGGAGCTCGTAGTAGAAAGTGTTCCAGTTATAACGGCAAGGTATGCCGATGATCGGCCTGTATTCGCTCAACTCGGGTTCCTTTCAAGCATGGTTGCACTCAGGGAGCGACTGTCCCCGTGAGCTTCTGTTTTAGAGCAAGACTGAGAATAGCCCGCTGCACGAGACCTGTCAATTCTTCGTAATTGACAAGCCGGCTGTTGAAGCAACCAAGCTGTCGCGAGCCATAGTGGCGCCTTGGCCACATCATTGTCCTAGTTTTTCAATTAGCCTGGGCTAATGGAAAAACGACAAAAACTATTGAGAAGCCGGTCTCGCCGCCCGATAATCGTCGAGCAAAGCCGCTCGCCCCCGAGCAGGACACTCGATGAAAAAGACTCTTGCCTTGATTCTGGGGATCGCCATCGCATCGATCGCTATTTGCGCGCTTACCCACGCGCAGTCGAGCCCCGCGAGACGCACTCCGGTTCTAACGAACGACGATCTCAGTTCGGCAGCGCGCGAGGCAGTCCGTGCGCCCGCCGAGAGTGAGGCGCAACCTTCAACCCGCAGGGACCCCGAGGTTGTCCGCGGCCAAATCGCGTGGCAACGTGATCTTCGCCGCGCGCTCCAGATTGCGACCGCCGAAGGAAAGCTGATAGTAGCCGACGTGTACACAGACTGGTGCGGCTGGTGCAAGAAGATGGACAAGACAATCTACACAGATCCGGCAATCGTTGCGCTGAGCCGGCAACAGGTGTTCGTCAAGGTGAACGCAGAGGACCGAGGAGAAGGTCAGAGCTTTGCTAAGGACATGGGTGTCAACGGCTATCCGACTACGATAATTCTCGACGGACAAGGCAGAGTGTTGAACATCGCCGAAGGCTACATTCCGTCACCGCAGGCTTTTCTGGAATTCGTCGAACGAGCGCGCGGGCAAACAAGGTGATCTGCAATCGGTAGGACAACATTATGCAGGTTGGGGCTTCAATCCACCTGCTCGCTTAGCTAGTTCGGCGATGTAAGAGGGCAGCTCAGCGAATCTGACATAGTTCTCGACGAAGGGTGGAATCTCTGAGTCCTCGACGTTTACGACAAGGGGCGTTACTCGCTTATGGAGTCCTAAAGCTGCACCCATTTCATATAAGACCCATGGGCTGTTGACGGAGTTGTCGGTGAGTATGACGATCACCTCATCGGCTTCCCTTAATGAACGCGGGACTGACGCGGCTCCACTCTCTCCCCGCACCGTTTTTTCGACCGGGAAGACTCTAACCCCAGCTTCCTCGATCCGGCGTGCGAGATCCCGGGCAACATCAATGTCTCTGTGGGTTGAACTGATGAATACTTTGTACGGCATATGTCCCATAGCTAGAGTCTGGTGTTTTGGCCGGTCACTTTATTCGCTTGGCCAATTGTATCAGGAATTCATCGAACTGGTTAAGGTCAATTGATTTTACGTCCTTCATTGGAGCGATTGCGTCGTGGTTGACTTGGTTCAGTATAGGCGTAACACGTTTGTGTTGACCCGAGACGGCTCCTATTTCGTAGATAACCCAGTGTGACTTAACGCTCTTTGGCGACACTAAGACAATTGCCTCGTTGCAAGCATCGATTCCCCGGATGATCTCGCCGACAAGTGCATCGCCTCCTTTGAGATCATTCTTGTCTAGCCAGGTTGCGGCGCCGAGCGCCCTTATCTGCTTGTCTATCTGTTCCGCTATCCAGATATCCGTTGAAGAGTGGCTTATGAATACCAGGTATGGCCTGGCCTTTACTTTAGGTTTCGGGTGGCTCTTTGCCATTACCTCATCTCTGACTGCTTTAGCTTACTCATTGAGACCTGTGGTAGTCAGGGCTGATTCTCTCAAACAGCGCGGGAAATGGCAACAGTCGTGGTAACGCCGGAGGAGTTTGACTCGGCCGCGACGCGGTGCTAGGTTGCTTGTTCTCAAACTGCTCTTTGTGAATCGTCACGAATAGCTTCAGGTGCCCCGAGAGTCGGGGAGAATAGGGAAGCGGGTGAGATTCCCGCGCGGTCCCGCCACTGTGATGCTCTCGAAGCCGCCGGCCACCGAGCCACTGATCTTGTATCGGGAAGGCTGCCAGCGGCAAAGATGTGCGGTCGATTTTTGACCCGCGTCTGCGAGACTAAGTCAGGAGACCTGCCCGAAGCGTGTTGCGAGCCGAACGCTCTCCGCGCGAGAGGGCAAGGCGCGCCGGAGCACCTTCTTTATCAGCTCCTGCTCGACCCATCGCGTGGATTGGTCGGCGGGGGCTTTTTCTTTTGCACAGCCAAGGATCGATCACATTCAAAGAGTCTTCGCGGCAGGCTGGTTGTTCGCAGCGCGCCCATCGCCGAGCCCTCCTATTTGCCGGCATCGCACTTGCGGCGATGGCATGCACGGCTTGCGTTTCGAAGAGCGCGGCCCCCGATGGCACGCGACCCTTTGTCGATGAGATCGGACGCACGATCCAGGTCAAGTTGCACCCTCAGCGAATCGTCTCGCTCGCGCCCTCTGTCACCGAGACCCTGTTCGCGCTCGGGCTAGGCGATCGCATAGTCGGAGTCACCTCCTATTGTGACTACCCTGTGGAGGCAACGAGCAAGGAAAGGGTCGGCGACACGATGCGCCCTGGCATTGAACGCATAGTGGCGCTGAAGCCCGATCTGGTCATCGCCTCAACCGCAAGCCAACTCGAGGAATTTGTGCACAGCCTCGATCAGGCCGGGGTCCCAATCTATGTCAGCAACCCTCGAGATATGGAAGGGGTCCTCAAGTCTATCGAGATGACTGCCGAGTTGACCGGTGTTTCGGAACGCGGGCGGGATCTCTGCGATCAATTGCGCGCGCGCATCGAAGCGGTTCAAGCGCGCACAGACAGGCTGGAACGGCCGCGCGTCCTATTCGTGCTGAGCTCGAGCCCGCTGATAACCGCCGGCGGACGAAGCTTCATCAACGATCTGATCAATCGAGCCGGTGGCCGGTCGATCTCCGCCGATCAGAATAGCGACTACCCCCAGTACAGCCTCGAGACCGCGGTAGCCGGACGGCCTGAAGTCATCTTTCTCCAGACCGGTGACGCGGCATTTCCCAACCGGCTTAAGGAGACCCCAGCGGCAACGTCGGGCAGAGTATTTCACCTTGACAACAATCTGCTTTTACGGCCAGGACCTCGCGTTGTCCAGGGGCTAGAGGAGATGGCGACGAGGATTCACCCGGAAGCGTTTGGAAAAAGCGAGAACCCCGAATGAGCGCGACGGCAACCGTGGATATGAAACCGGAAGGCTTGCGCGAAAGGCTCACCGCGCGACGATTGGTGCTTACTCTCGTCGTGCTTGGCATCGTGCTCGTTTTGTTTGTTGCTATCGCGACCGCAGTCGGTAGCGAGCATGTGACCATCGGATCGGTTCTTAGAATCGTCGCCGCCGAGATCACTGGCCGCACAGCGGACGTCACACCTGAGCAACGAATCATCATCGCCGGAATTCGATTGCCACGGGTGTTGATGGCGATAGTGGTCGGCGCCGCGTTGTCGGTTGCCGGCGGGGCTTACCAGGCGCTGTTGCGGAATCCGCTTGGGGACCCTTACATCCTCGGCGTGTCCACCGGCGCCGCGCTTGGCGCGATATTGGCTACCGTTTTCGCTGAGACGCTACCGCTAAGCCGTCCGGCTGCGGCATTCATAGGCGCCGTCGCAACCATCGCTGTCGTGTACGTGCTCGGTCAGAGCCGCCATGGTGGAACCAGCGAACGATTGATACTTGCCGGGGTGATCGTCAACGCGTTCCTGTCGTCCGGCGTTATTTTTTTGGTGACCACCGCGTCAGGTTCTCGTCAGCGCAGTGTGCTCTCGTGGCTGATTGGCGACCTGAGCGGTGAATCCCGCCTGTTGCCGCTGGTCGGCCTGTTCGTTTTGGCGGGGATCGGAGTGATTTACGCGAATGCGCGCAGCTTGAATTTACTGATGACCGGCGAAGAAGAAGCGCTGGCGTTAGGCGTCGAAGTCACCCGAGTGAAGGTCACGGTGTATCTCGCGGCGTCATTGATCACAGGCGCGGCGGTGGCTGTGAGCGGTGTGATCGGGTTTGTTGGTTTGATCGTCCCACACGCGATTCGCCTCGCCGGAGGCAGCGACAACCGGCTGGTCATTCCTGCGTCGGCGCTGGTGGGAGGCGCATTCCTATTGCTTGCGGACACGGTCGCGCGCACGGTGATCTCGCCTCGCGAGCTTCACATCGGGGTGATCACAGCGATGATAGGCGCACCGGTGTTCATTTACTTGCTGCGACGAACAAGCTGACGAAACGGGTTCCCGATCATGCTCGAAGTGAGAAGCGTTCAATTCAGCTACGCCGAGCCGGTGCTCAACGAGCTGTCATTTGAAATTGGCGCCGGGCAGTTGCTTGCGGTGCTGGGGCCGAACGGGTCGGGCAAGAGCACATTGCTCAAGATCATAGTCGGGATACTCTCGCCCGCCAACGGCAGCGTTTTGATCGGCGGTCGCGATCTGTCATCGATGAATCGGCGTGAAGCCGCTCGTTTGATTGGCTACGTTGCGCAGGACTCGGCGGTGAGATTCCCACTCACCGCAATGGAGTTTGTGCTGCAAGGACGATTCGCTCAAGGCCGGCTGATAGGGTTCGAAAGCAGCGAAGACATTGAAGAGGCACGGCGCGCGATGGAACTGACCCGGACCACGCAGTTCGCATCGCGCCGGCTGATTGAATTGTCGGGTGGAGAGCGACAACGAGTGATGCTGGCCCGCTCGCTGGCGGCGCGTCCCCGGTTGTTGGTTTTGGATGAACCGGTTGCGAATCTGGACATATCGCATCAAGTGAAGATGCTCGATTTGGTGCGAACGCTCACGAGCGAGCGCGAGATGTCGGCGATCGTCGTCACCCACGAGCTGAATCTGGCGGCCGATTTCGCGACAAGCGCGCTGCTTTTGAAGACGGGCTCGATGATCGCGTTCGGAACGCCGGAGGACGTGATGACCGAGCCGCTGCTGCGAAGCGTGTTTGAAACGAATTTGATAGTTGATGCAAATCCGGCGAGCGGCTCGCCCAGGGTAACGCTTATTCGAGACGTCCGTAGTCAGTAGTTCGTAGTCCGTAGCCAGTAGTCCGTAGTCAGTAATCCGCGGTCGAGCAGTCGCATTTTGATAGTCCACAGCCGTTTTGCTGGAACGGTGGTTGTTCTGGCGGCGAGCCACGGACCACGGACCACGGACTACGGACTAATTTGCAAATCTGGATCGTTGTGCGGGGAAGGCGGTGAAAGACCGCCACTGTCCCGCAACTGTGATGCGCAACGAAACCGGCATCATGCCACTGCCTGCAAAGGTGGGAAGGCGCCGGCGTAGGAAGTCAGTAGTCCGTGGTCAGTAGTTGGTAGCTCGTTGTTCGAAACGCTGCTTTGAGAGCTACGGACTACTGACCACGGACTTCGGACTAATTGGCGCTAAGTCAGGAACCCGCTCGGCGATCCGCGGAAATAACTCTTTCGCGGAAAGGAGAATCCATGTCTGACCAATTATCAAGAAAGCTGTCCATCCAGTGTCTCGCTCTCACCATCATTTCAGTCCTCGCGCTCACCTCAATCGCAGTTGCCGGCGCGGGAAGCGGGCGGATTGAAGGAAGCGTAGTTGATCCAACAGGCGCGAAGGTCGCCGGCGCGCGCGTTGTGCTTCGCAATGCGACCGGACTCGTAGCTTACGAAACGCGCACAGACAACGAAGGTCACTTTTCAATCGCTGAGGTTGCCAACGACCGCTACCAGGTAACGGTCGAAGCGCCGGGGTTTTCCCACAGGCGTCAAGCGGCAGTTGAGCTGCGGGCGGGCGCGACTGAAACGGTGAACGTACAGCTTGAGATTGCCGCCATTTCAGATCACCTGATAGTCACGGCGACTCGGACCGCGACTTCGACAAACGAGTTAGGCGGCTCCATCACCGTTGTCACCAAAGAAGATCTGACCCGCAAGAATTACTCGCTCATCTCCGAACCACTGAGGCAGATTCCAGGACTCGCGGTTGTGCAAACGGGCGGGCGCGGCGGGTTGACGTCGATTTTCGCGCGCGGCGGCGAGTCGGACTACAACAAGGTGTTGATAGACGGCGTGCCGGTCAATAGGGCGGGCGGCGCTTTTGATTTTGCCTTCCTCACACCCGAGAATGTCGAGCGAATAGAAGTTGTGCGCGGACCACAAAGCGCGGTATTCGGCTCCGACGCAATGACTAGTGCGATTCAGATCTTTACGCGGCGCGGCGTCACGCCCGTCCCAGAGTTTGAATTACAAGCGGAAGGAGGGAGCTTCGATTTTCACAGGGAGGCGGCACGGCTATCGGGGGTCGCCGGCTGGTTCGATTACTCCGCGGCCTTTGGTTATCAAACGACCGGCGGACGATTCCGAAATAGCGATTTCATCAATCGCTCGGCTTCGGCTAACCTCGGTTTTCGTCTTACGCAGCAGGGCGACCTGCGAATAACATCGCGTTGGAACAACGGGACGCTCGGAGTGCCCGGACCTACGGCGATTCTGTTTGCCGATCCGGACGCAAGACAAAAGCATCGAGACCTTGCGCTTGCCGCCACGCTCAATCTGAAAACGACCAAGCGGTTTCATCAGACTGCGCGGTTTGTTTATTCAGAGTTCGATACGAACAACTTTGATCCGAACGCTCAGGACCTGACAACGCCTGGCACGCCCCCGGCGGGGCCCGACGTCTTCGGTGGTGATTTCAGGTCAGCCTTTCAAGATCATCAGAAGCGCAGCGGCGTTCACTATCAGAGCATCGCCGCCGTCACAGGCTCGAACGTCCTGACCGCCGGGGTGGATTTCGAGCACGAGTCGGCCGTGATAACGAGCAGCAATGACTTCTCGCGCAGCCGAGTCTCGCCTGACAGGAATAACCTCGGGCTTTATGTTCAGGAGCAAGCCGCCTGGCGCGAGCGTTTGTTTGTCACTGCGGGTGTGCGCTTCGAGCGCAACACGGGCGCCGTACCCGATGACTTGAGGCTAGTGCTGGAGTCTCTGGGTTCGAGCGTGCCTTCAGGTGACATCGGATTCGGCTGGGCTACAAACCCTCGAGTAAGCGTTTCCCTGCTTGCGCGTGAGCATCAGGAGAGCGCGCTGGTAGGGGCGACCCGGCTCAAGGCGAGCTTCGGCACCGGTATCAAAGAGCCCACGCTTGATGAAGCCTTCGGCCCGAGCAGCGACGCACTCGGCAATCCCAGCCTCAAGCCAGAGCGCGCAATCAGCTTCGAGGTCGGTGTTGTGCAAGAGTTCTTCGGCCGCAGAGCGAGCGTGGAGCTGAATTACTACGACAACCGGTTTAGAAACTTAATCATCTTCGAATCAACGCCGGCGTTCGGGCCGATCCGGTTGCCCAGCGGCGTTCTTACTAACTTCGTCAACGCCGACCGCGCGTCCGGGCGCGGCCTGGAGTTGATCGCCAGCGCACGGCCCGGCGGCGTGTTGAGGCGCCTACGACTCCTCGGGACGTACACCTTCCTGCGCTCCCGGTTAGACCGAGCGGCCGATGTGCTCGCGTTTCCGCCGCCAACTTTCGAGGCCGTGCTGGCGCCGAACCCCGAGCTTGGTCTCCCGCTGCTTCGCAGGCCGCGGCACTCGGGCAGTTTCGAGATCAGTTGGATCAGTCAGCGATTCGATGTCACGCTTGATGGCTCAATTGTTGGACGACGGCGAGACTTCATACCTTTTCCGTTTGCGAAGTTTGACCATACCGGGCAGCCGGTATTCAACGAAGGTTACGGCAAGCTAAGCGTCGCGGGCTCCTATCGGTTCAACAGATTTGTCAGCGCATTCGCCCGCGTGGACAACCTGTTGAATCAGGATTACCAGGAGGTGATCGGTTTTCCGGCTTACCGCTTGAACTTCAGCGGAGGTCTGCGGGTTAGAGTGGGAGCAAGCAAGTGACAGGGCACAGCTCACCTCAGACGCCAAGCCTGGCTGACAGGGTTCTTGCAGGCTGTTGGCTGACGATAGCTAGGCTGTTTGACCGTGAGCGCCTTCTCGCTTGAGCATTCGCTGATACATCTCGCGCAGGTGGAGGGCCAGTTCCAACCGCTTGCGCGAGATACCCATCAACTTCTTGTTGCCTCGCTGACGGGCACCTTCGAACGTCGCGCGTAAAGACTTGATTTCGTCCTCTTGCGCTCGCAGCCGCTCTTTGAAGTAGTCTTCGGGCATCCCGATACAACCTAATCAGTCTTGTTCTTGTGAACTGAGGGGGGAGGCCAACCAGTTCCAACTTACGTACCCACTGCAAGGGGCGATTAATTCCGCGCGGTATTATACCTGAATTGCTTATCTCGTGAAACCGCAAGCCGCGATATCGAAACTCGGGTTGCTCACTGCCCGGGCCGCTTCTCGCTTACGGTGCTGACCGGCGCCGCATAACCGTTGTTGCTGCGTTTCGGAACGCCCAACTTCTTAAGCAAAGGCGCCGAAGGTAACCCGGTTTGTGACAATCCGTTCTTAGCCTGAAACCGCTTCATCGCTTCGATCGTGGCATCGTCGTATAGCCCCGAAGCCGGGCCGTCCATGTGGCCGGCCTTGATCAACGCGTTTTGTATCTCGGTCACGCGTTCGGTTGGGATGCCGGGCGCCGGCCGTGAAGCGCCAGGAGCGACTGTAGGCTGCGGCTCGTACCTTCTACGATTTTGGCGGCGCGCGCGTGCGAGAAGACGGCCGCGCTTCCCACGTACTGCGTATTTGCCGCGTCCGCGTTTTTCACGGCGCGCGACGGCTCGGCTTGCCCGGCCATGACGCGCGTCTCGCTTCAGGTGGCTACGAGAAGAGGCGCGGCTGGAGCGGGACTTCTTTGCAGCAGCTACATCGGCGCTTACCAGCGTCATCAACAACGCGATCACCAAAACGGAAGCCCATTTTCGTCGCATACAATCCTCTGTCACGTGGGGAGAATCTGTTTTGCACTGCTGGCTGGGGCGGCCCGGTGCAGGATTATATCACTAATATCGAAGTTGGCAACAAGACCTCTTTGGAGCGCGCCGCCCTCGGCCGAAAATCTCGCCGGGCGTGTACCGGCGGACGCTTTGGCTGTCTCACCTCATGGTCGCACTTGCCAAGAGATCCCTCAGGCGATAGGCGGAGATGTTCCGTGAGTGCGCCTTTTTCATCATTGTGCCGCGCTTCTCCGGCAGTTGCTGTTTCACCGAGCCAAAGCGCCGCGTGGTGGAAGTCGGGGAAGTTGTTGGTCGAGAGCGGCGCACTCCAAATCTCTGCGTTAGTCTTATCGATCGCTTTCATGATTTAATTGAATCAAGCACGACTGGAGGATGGATGAAGGTCATCATAATAGGGGACGTGGTCGGCAAGCCGGGCCGCAAGATCCTCGCCGCGACGTTGACGAAATTGAAAGAACGGCACGAAGCGGAGTTCGTGGTTGCCAATGTCGAAAACGCCGCCGAAGGCGCCGGCGTAGTTCCGAAGGTCGGAGATGAGATTTTGAACGCCGGAGTCGATGTGATGACCTCGGGCAATCACATATTCGATAAGCGAGAAGTCATCCAGTACATAGAGAATCAGCCGCGTCTGCTTCGTCCCGCCAACTATGCGCCCGATGCTCCGGGAAAAGGGCTCTGGCTGGGTTCTACGGCATCGGGCACCCAGGTAGCGGTGATCAATATCCAAGGCCGCGTTTTCATGCCGCCCACCGATTGTCCCTTCAGGACCGCCGACCGCTTGTTAGCCGAGATCGGCAAGCGGGCATCGGTGATCATTGTCGATCATCACGCCGAAGCGACGTCGGAAAAACTGGCGATGGGGCGCTATCTTGACGGAAGAGTTTCAGTCGTAGTTGGCACACACACTCACGTTCAGACCGCGGACGAGCAGATACTGCCGGGCGGCACGGGCTACATAACTGATCTGGGAATGACTGGCCCTTACGACAGCGTAATCGGCGTCGAGTCGCAATTGGTGATCACGCGTTTCGTGCGCGGGTTGCCGATTCGTTACCAGACTGCAAGCCAGAATCCTCAGTTGCACGGCGTGGTCGTGGAGATTGACGAGCGAACGGGGAAGTCCGTCGGCATTTTGAGGCTACAGGTCAAGGAGTAGTTCGGCGTCTCTGGTTGATGAGCATCAGCAGTTGTTTGGCCCTCTCAAAAAAACAAACCCGCCAGCAAGTTTCTTCTGACTCGCTGACTGGTCTGTGTACGTCTCACGCCCACCGGCCAACATTCGCGCAGTGCATTAGCCAGGGCTTTTTATGCGGACTATTCGGACTGGTCTTTGACTGGATGTTTAGCGCGCTATGCCGCACGTGCGTGCTGAGCGCGGCATAGCTCCAGGATTATTTCAGCGACCTCTCGATTGAAGCGTCGAGTGTGTGCACTGCGAAGTCCACCTGCTCCCGATCTACTATCAACGGCGGCGAGAATCGCACTGCAGACTCTCCCGCGCCCTGGATCACAAGCCCGCGATTGAAGCATTCGATCACGATCTTGTCGCGCACCTCTGTCCACGGTTCTGTCGCGTCGCGGTCACGGGCGATCTCGACTCCGATCATCAAACCTAGACCACGAACCTCCGCGATTGGCGCATGCTTGTGTTGAAGCTCGCGCAAGCGGTCCATCATATAAGCGCCCATCTCGGCGGCGTTCTTCATCACGCCGTTCTCGAGTATCTCGAACGTCTTCATCGCGGCTGCGATTGCGACGGGATTTCCGCCAAATGTGGAAGCGTGCGCGCCGGCGTGCCAGCGCATCAAGTCCTCTCGCGCGAGCGTCACGCCTAACGGCAGCCCGCCTCCGATGGCTTTCGCCATGCACATTATGTCGGGCACGACGCCGAAGTGCTCTACTGCCCACAGCTTTCCTGTACGGCCCATGCCAGATTGGACTTCATCGACGATGAGCGCGATACCGTGCTCATCGCAGATTCGCCGAAGCTCTGGCAGGAAGTCCGCCGGCGGCACAACGTAGCCGCCTTCACCCTGGATCGGCTCGACTACGATCGCGGCGCAGTCTTCGGGTGAGACGGTGGTCTTGAAGATCGTTTGTTCGATGTAACGCGCGACACGGCGGCCGACGCTTTCTCCCGAACGGCGCTCGAGTGGAAAGCGAATCGGGTTCGCGTAAGGCACGTGCGTTACGTCGAGCGTCTGCGGGCCGAACCCCTTGCGCTGCGCCGCTCGCGATGCAGTCAACGAAAGAGTGCCAAAGGTGCGTCCGTGAAACGCCCCGCGAAAAGCGATGAACTTATTGCGGCCGGTTGAATAGATCACGGCCTTCAACGCCGCCTCCATGGCTTCAGCTCCCGAGTTGCAGTAGTGAACTTTCTTTGTGAAGTCGCCCGGCGTTACTTGAATCAATTTCTCGGCGAGCGCTGTTTGATGTGGATAGTAGTAGTCGGTGCCGGATATGTGAACAAACTCGCGCGCCTGGCGGCTGATCACTTCGGCGATCTCGGGATGTGCGTGCCCGAGCGCGGCGACCGCGACACCCGCGTTGAAATCGAGGAACGTGTTGCCGTCAACGTCTTCGATGATCGCCCCGTAGCCGCGCTGCACCACAAGCGGGTAGCTTCGCGTGTAGCTTGGCGAAATATACTTCGCGTCACGATTGAGTAGCTCTTTCGCTTTCGGTCCGGGAAGAGCGGTCTTTATCTCAGGCAGTGTTGTCTTAGTGATGGTTTGCATAGAACCTCCATGAACTCATTCTCGAATGAAACATTCATCGCAGGCGAAGCGCCTGCCTTTAATGGGTGTTTAATGGAGGGCTGGTCAGTCGGCGAAAAGATTTCTGCGGACTGTGCGGGGGGCGCATATGATCGTGCATCTCACCTTGGTCACCTCCCTTATCGAGTGCTGAAATCTTAACACCGAAAGGGGGCGGCGGCAAACATTCGGAGGTCAGTGATTCTGCCATCTCTTAGGCCCGTAAGGGTGCCGCCAGGCGAGCGCCGAGCGTCCGGTCAATTTTTATTTCATTTCCGGGGGTGCTTTCCGAAAAAGGTTCTTGCGCGGGGCATGCGGCCATGTTAGATTAAGTGTTCAAAAGATTTACTGGAACGGGAGCTGACTGGAACGGGCGCTAAGCGAGCAGGATATTTTGACCGCGGCCGGGGTTTGAGGTTTCGTAAGGGATGCCGGCCGTCATCCGATAAGCCTTACAGTGAGTTGTTAATTCATCCACCGCCTCGGCTTTACGCCAAGTGCGTTCTTCTCCCTTTGCAGAAAAAGTTTCTTGCTCTGGTCGCCGCCCATCAACGGGGTTGATGAGGGGCTCTTGTGGGACTGTAGATGAAAGCTTTCAATGAGCGTGTGCTCTCATTGATCCCGCTGGGGTAAAATTCTTCTGGGGACCATAGCGAAATGCAAGACGAGGCAGTTAGAACATCGATCTTTGAAGCTGCGATGCGGCTGCATGAATCGCTGGATGCGAGCGAGATCGTAGCCCGAGCGTTGGAGTTCCTTCCGAAGTTGGTGGACGCCCAGTCGTGGGCGGTGTTCATCAAGACAGAGCAGGCTAATCGGCTGGAGCTTGTCCGGGCGATCAACGCGACGGAACTGCCGGTCGGCCCGTTTGTAGAGATCGAACAGGCGCCGCTCCCGATAGCTCGCGCTGTCAATGAGCACAGGACGATCATAGCCAACAGCGGTGGCGAGCGCTCGTCGACGGGCACGCCGCTAGAGGATGAGCTTGCGGCGTTGTGCGTTCCACTGATCGCGAATGGTCGTCTGGTCGGCGCGGTGCAGGCAAGCCGGAAAAGCGGTGAGGGCGATGCCTTCAATCAAGAGGAGGCGCGGATAGTTGAACTAATGTGCGCTTCGCTGGCCAGGGCGTTGGCGAATGCAATCGACTACCACGACGCTACGCGGCAAACGCTGATTGATGACCTGACTCGGCTATACAACGTGCGCTATCTGTACCAGACGCTCGAGGGTGAGATCCGCAGAGCGCGCCGCTACGGGTCGGCGGTTTCAGTAGTGTTTATGGATCTGGACGGTTTCAAGCTGGTCAACGATGCTTATGGTCACCGGGCGGGGAGCGCCACTCTGACCGAAGTCGCCCAGGTTATTACCCGGTCGGTCCGAGATTCGGACTTTGTGGCCCGGTACGGCGGCGATGAGTTTGTATTGATGCTGCCCGAGACCCCGGCCGAACGCGCGCTTCAGATGGCTGAAAGAGTGCGTTTGTGGATAGCGGGTCACCGCTTCAAAGGCGGCGTCGGGGCAGACATTTATTTGACGGCGAGCTTCGGCGTCGCAAGCTTTCCCGAGCACGCTACCCAGGCGGAAAAGCTGATCGAGCTTGCCGATGCAGCGATGTACGAAGCCAAGCAGCGCGACAAGAACAACGTTCGGCTCGCCGCGTCCTAAATGCATTGTCAGGATCACTGGTATTGGCGCAACGGTCCGTGGATATTCTGGTTAAAGAAGCCAATATAAATTAGAGAAGCGAACATAAATAATGAGACTGAGAAATCTATTCAACCCTTTCTCTAGCGACCTGGCTATCGATCTGGGAACCGCGAACACTCTTGTGTTTGCCAAGGGACGTGGCATCGTCGTCAGCGAACCTTCAATCGTCGCCATCAACAAGATAACCAATAAAGTAGAAGCCGTCGGCAAAGAAGCCAAGGAGATGCTCGGCCGAACGCCCGGCAACATCATAGCGATCAGGCCTATGAAGGATGGAGTGATCGCCGATTTCGAGGTGACCGAGAAGATGCTGCAGCACTTCATCCGGAAAGCCCACAACGGCCGCTCCTGGGTGTCGCCGCGCGTCGTCATTGGAGTGCCCGGCGAGATCACACAGGTTGAGCGCCGCGCGGTTGAGGACGCGGCTTATCGGGCGAAAGCATCGAAGGTCTATCTGGTAGCCGAAGCGATGGCGGCGGCGATCGGCGCCGGACTCCCCATCACCGAGCCCTACGGCAACATGATCGTCGACATCGGCGGCGGCACGACCGACATCGCAGTCATATCGCTTTCCGGCATCGTCTATTCTCGCGCAGTGCGCGTAGCCGGTAACGAGCTGGATGAAGCGATCATCCAGTACATAAAACGAAAGTACAATCTTCTAATCGGCGAGCGCACCGCCGAGTCCATCAAGATTGAGCTTGGCTCGGCCTGGCCATGCGAGGAGCCGATCCAGATGGAGATCAAGGGGCGCAACTTGATTGAGGGCGTTCCTCGCACGTTAACGATAACCGACGAAGAGGTGCGCGAAGCGTTGGCCGATCCAATCTCGACTATCGTGAACGCGGTACGTGTTGCTCTCGAGCGAACGCCTCCCGAGTTGTCGGCGGATATTGCTGAGCGCGGCATTGTGCTCACCGGCGGCGGTGCGCTGCTAAAAGGAATTGACAAACGTTTGATGCACGAGACAGGAGTGCCCGTATCGCTGGCCGAGAACCCCCTTTCCTCGGTCGCGCTCGGGACCGGCAAGATGCTCGCCGACTTCGACCTGCTCAGCCGAGTGAGCTGGGAAAACACTATGCTCCACCGCGGGCTGTGAGATGGGGATAGGGCTTAGGGTTTGGGGGTTGGGCCACCCCCTAATCTCTGACCTCCACCCCTGTTCCTATGAGTGCAAACACTGCACAGCAGAAAACACCCTGGATACTAGCCGCACTGTTGCTCTCGCAGGTAGTGCTGATGTCGACAAACGCTCGGCATCCCGACAGTGAGCAATCCGTCCTGCGCATTTGGCTCGTGACGGCTTTCGCACCGATTGTCCACGCCGCCGACTCCGTTCTTTCCTCGATCAAAGGGACCGGCGCCAGCTACATCGATGTCCGGCACGCTCGCGAAGAGAACGTCGAGCTTCGCGAAAAAGTCGAGCGGTTGACAGCCGAGTTGAACAAGGAGCTCGAGCGTGCCGCCGCGCTCGATTCGCTGCGCAGGCAACTCGCCCTGCCAACGCACCCAGAGTATGGCAAGCTTGCTGCTAACGTGATCTCGCGCGACGCAAGCCTGTGGTTCCGCCGCTTGACCATAGATCGCGGAACGCTCGACGGAGTTAAGCGCGACATGCCCGTGGCGACAGCCGGCGGCATCGTTGGTCGAGTCATCTCAGTAGGACCCAACTTTGCGATGGTGCAGGCGATCACCGACAAACACGCCGGCGTGGGAGCGATGCTTCAAACCTCGCGCGCGATGGGAGAGGTTCGCGGGGTCGACAATGATCGTTGCGAGCTGAGGAACATCTCGTCCAGCGAGAACGTGGAACCCGGCGAGTCGATCGTGACGACCGGTCTCGATCGGATTTACCCAAAGGGGTTGCTGGTGGGCACAGTGGAGCGCGTTGAAGCTGACCCCAACGGACCTTGGCACAAGATCATCGTCAAACCAGCGGCGCCTGTCGATCGCGTCGAGCATCTGTTGATACTTTTGGTTGACCAGAAGGATTTGAAGCTTGGTGAAGGGAAATGAACAGTGATGCGTGATGCGTGACGCGTGACCAAGAACGCTAGCCCGAGACGGGACTCAACGGACGCATCACGGATCACGATTCGAGGTAGCCTAAAGAGTGCAGACCTTCAAAATCGCCCTGACCATTGTCGTTGCGCTCTTGCTACAGATGCTTCTTCCCAATTATGTGAGGTTCTTTCAATACATCGACCTGGCCCTGCTGGTGACGGTGTACTTCAGTCTGCAGCGCGCGCCAGTGATTGGGATGGTGACTGGAATGATAGCGGGGCTCGGCGGAGATGCGGTTGGAGGGGGCATCCTCGGCGTTGGAGGATTCTCCAAGACGCTGATAGGCTATCTCGTGGGCGCCGCGAGCGTGAGGCTTTCGCTCGAGAATCCGCTGGCGCGGTTGTCAGTCGTTGCCGTCGCTTCGGCCGGAAACACGGTGTTGTTTGTAGGGCTGAACCAGATGCTTGAACAGACGCTGCCGCATGTTTCCACGTGGGCGGAGTTCGGCGCGACGATAGGGTGGAAGATGCTAGGCGATACCGTGGCATCGATCATTCTGTTTGTGGTGCTCGACCGGGTTTTCTCAGAACAGGCGACCGCGCGGCGCATGGCGATAAGGAAGCGATTCTATGAGTAGCACCAACGCGAGAGAAGAAGGATTCAATCTGGAACTGCGAGTGTACTTGATCCAGTACCTGGTGCTGGCCGTGTTTATCGCGCTCGGCATTCGCTTCTACGTCCTTCAAGTCGCGCGGCACGAAGATTACCAGGCGCGCGCCGAGAACAATCGAATCCGCGACATTCCAATCCCTGCGTCGCGCGGCGCGATATTTGACCGCAACGAGAACCTGCTGGTCGACAACGCGTCCGCGTTCAACGTAGTAGTCACTCCGGAGGACATAACCAACAAGGAGGACACGGTCAATGCCCTGGTTCAAAATCTGGATATTGATCGAGGCGAGTTGTTGGTTGAGTTGAATGATCCCCTGCGCCCGAAATCACAGCCGATACTGGTCAAGCAGAATGCCTCGCTCGCCGATCGAGCGTGGGTTGCGGCTCACGAACTCGAGCATCCTGAGATAACGATCGACCAACAGCCGCAGCGGGTCTACAAGTACGGCAAGCTGGCCGCGCACCTTCTCGGCTACATCGGCCAGGTCAACCCGAAGCAACTCGAGAATCCGGAATTCAAAGCAGCGGGATACAAATCGGGCGACATCGTCGGACAGGACGGGATCGAAAAAAAATACGACCGCGAGCTCCGAGGCCAGGACGGGATGCGTCGCGTGATCGTCGATAGCCGAGGCATGCCCAAGGCCGAGCTCGCCCGCATCGAGCCGATTAAGGGTCAGGACATCATCCTCACGCTGGATCTCGATCTACAGAAGGTTGCAGAGCAACAGTTCTATTCCAAGAACGAGACCGGTGCGGCGGTAGTGCTGAACCCGCAGAACGGCGAGATACTCGCGATGGTTTCGGTCCCCAGCTTCGACCCGAATGTGTTCGCGCGCAACGTCGTGTCGACCGGGAGCCGCAAGGAAGTGGCCGCGATCGTCAATGATCCGTCGCACCCGATGTACAACAAGGCGATTCAGGGTATCTATCCAACGGGCTCGACCTGGAAGATCTTGATGGCCACCGCGGCGCTCGAAGAAGGAACCATTACGCTGAAGAACTCCCGGATCGTGTGCGGAGGCGGCATCCAGGTAGGCAATCGCTTCGTTCACTGCGGCAAGAATCACGGCATGCCAGACATCCATGCCGCGATAGTGCACTCGTGCGACGGCTATTTCTACAGGCTTGGACTCAAGATGGGCGTCGACATAATCCACGACTGGGTGACCCGTTTCGGTATGGGGCAGCGAACCGGAGTCGATCTGCCCGGCGAAGTGAGAGGAATAATCCCGAGCCGCGAATGGAAGAAGCGGGTCAATCCTCGCGATCCGGTATGGAAGGACTTTGACACCGTGCTCGCATCGATCGGGCAGGGCTCGGTTGCGGTCCCGCCGATTCAATTGATTCGAGCCGAAGCCGGAATCGTGATCGGTGGCGAGTTCCACACGCCGCATTTATTCAAACAAGCGAAGGAGACGCAGCTTGGTGCGGTCAAGTACTACGACGACAAGCCCACCGAAGTGAAACTGTCAGAACTCACGATCGAGACAGTTGACTACGGCATGTGGGGAGTGATCAACGAGGGCGGCACGGCCAGCGGCGTTGGGTTTCCGCGCGAGATCAACGCAGGCGGCAAGACCGGCACCGCGCAGGTGATCGCCAAGGAAAAGGTACGCGGAAAAGAACATAAGGACCATTCGTGGTTCATAAGTTTCGCTCCCATGCACACCGATCAGAAGCCGGAGATCGGGGTTGTTTGCATAACTGAAAACGGGGGCTGGGGAGCTTCAGCATCTGCTCCAAAGGTGAAGATGATCGAAGCCGCCTACTTTTCAAAGAAGCTTGGCCGCCCGATACTTCCCGAGTTGGTCGCGCTGAAAACGCAGCCGAAACGGGAGACAACTCGTCCGGCTACGGGCGCTCCGGCAAAGCCCAATGCCGATCCTAAGCGCCGCCCGGGCACGCCGTGATTACTGGACGCTGTAGCGAAACATGCAGGCGATTTCAAGAAACTCCGAGTTGGCCCTGAGGCTGGCACCCGACCCGATACGCCGCGATGGTTGATATCCAAAGGAAATTCAAAGACGTAGATTGGTTGCTGTTGCTGGCGCCGATAGCTCTAACCGCGTTTGGCTGCGTGGGGATAAGCAGCAGCGCGCCGGACGGCAGCTTCGTTAAGAAGCAAATCTTCTCGCTCGGGATCGGCCTGGCGATCGCGATAGCGATAATGTTCACCGACTACCGCAAGATCGTCATGAATATCGCGCCGTTTTTCTATGCCGCGGTCTTGATTCTGCTTGTTGTGGTGTTGGTTTGGGGAACGCAGATCAACGGAAACAAAGCATGGCTGCGTATTGCCGGTTTCAGCTTGCAACCGAGCGAGTTCGCGAAAGCCGCGACCATTCTTATGCTCGCTCGTCACCTGGCTCATCAGCGCCAGACATCGCTTTCGATCAAAGACATGCTCATCATGGCCGCGATAGTCATGCCGCCGCTTATACTGGTTTACGCCGAGCACGACACGGGCACGACGCTCACCTTCGGAGCGATACTTGGAACGTTCTACTTTCTTGGGGGCATGCGGAAAGTATTTTTGGGGATCGGCGTTGTCGCGGTAGCCGTCGGATTGGTTGCGGTGTATCCCCACCTCAAGCGCTACCAGATCGAACGCATCAACGTAATCATTCACCCGGAGGAGGCCGACCCGAGGGGATTCGGATACCAGACGATTCAATCGGTGATAGCGGTCGGTTCAGGCGGCGTGCTAGGGAAGGGAATCGGCCACGGCACTCAAGGCCGCCTGGGGTTCTTGCCGTTCGCGTGGACGGACTTCATTGCCGCGGTGATCGCCGAAGAGACCGGACTGATCGGAGTGCTGCTGATGATGGTGCTGTACCTGGTGCTCATCTGGCGGCTGATAGCGGTGGCTAAAGCCTCGCGCGAGCGGTCAGGCTCGCTGATCGTGATGGGCTTCGTGGGATTGATAGCGTTTCACATTCTGTGCAATCTTGGGATGGTCGTGGCGCTGATGCCCATAATGGGAATCCCGCTCCCGCTGATGAGCTACGGCGGCACCGCGGTGATGGCTATGTTCATAGGTGTGGGGTTGGCGCTGAGCGTGAGGATGAGACGGTTTGTGAATTAAGTGGCTACTCGTAGCGACCCTTCGTTAGACGGAGGTATTGTGACAGCACAGATTCTAGAACAAGAAAGGCCGTTCACCGTGGCTCTGGATTTCCATTCTGTCAGATTGACGGAAGAGCAGTTTTATCAACTCTGTCAGGACAACGACGACCTGCGTCTTGAACTCACTGCAGAGGGAGAGCTGATCATTATGCCTCCAACTGGCGGAACCACAGGTTCGCGCAATGCAGACATCACTTTTCAGATTGTGCTTTGGGCAAAGAAGGACGGCACGGGGCTGAGTTTCGACTCTTCGACCATGTTTATTTTACCCAACGGCGCCAAGCGTTCTCCAGATGCCTCCTGGGTCAGCCGAGAAAGATGGGACGCACTCTCTGAAGAACAGCGCGAGAGGTTTGTTCCGCTCTGTCCTGACTTCGTTTTGGAGTTGCGCTCTGCGACGGATCGGTTGTCGTTTCTGCAGGACAAGACGCAGGAATATATCGCGAACGGCGCGCAGTTGGGACTGTTGATCGATCCCCAATCGAAACAAGCCTATGTCTACCGTCCGAATCAGCCCGTCGAATGCCTAGACAATCCGCAGAGCATCTCAGGTGAGCCGGCGCTGCCAGGTTTTGCTTTGGACCTGAAGGATATTTGGTGATCAACACACAAAATGACTATCGAGCAGCATTAGACTCGATTCTTCCGCTTGTCGAGAAGCCCGCGCGCTACGTGGGCGGTGAATGGAACGCCATCCACAAATCGCCCGGCGAAGTTCATACCCGCATCGCGCTTTGCTTCCCGGACACTTACGAGATCGGGATGAGCCACCTCGGCCTCAAGATACTCTACAGCCTTTTGAACAAGCGCGACGGATGGGCGGCCGAGCGCGTGTACGCGGCGTGGCCCGACATGGAGGCAAAGCTCCGTGAGCGCGGAATACCGCTGCTCTCGCTTGAAAGCTATACGCCGCTTCGCGATTTCGACGTTGTCGGCTTCTCGCTCCAGTACGAGATGACCTACACCAACGTGCTGACGATGCTTGATCTGGGCGGCATCCCGATTCATACGCAAGCGCGCTCGCTTGTTGACCCGCTGGTTATCGCCGGAGGGCCGACCGTGTATTCCTGCGAACCGGTAGCCGACTTCATCGACGTGTTCGTCATCGGCGACGGCGAAGAGACGTTCCCCGAATTGGTTTCGCGCTACATGGAGTTGAGAGACTCCGATATGGATCTTACCCGCGAGCAGTTGCTGAAAGAGATCGCTCGAATTGAGGGTATGTACGTGCCGTCGCTGTATCCGACCTCGGTGAGCCCGCATCACGGTCTGCTCATCGTCAACCAACCGGACGACGCGGATATCCCGTTTCCGATTCGCCGGCGGGTGGTCCAGGACATCAATCAGTATCCGTTTCCTTCGGACTCGCCCGTGCCGGCGATCGAAGCGGTGCATGACCGCGTGGCAATCGAGATCGCGCGAGGTTGCGTCGACGGCTGCCGGTTTTGTCAGGCGGGCACGATCTACCGCCCGGTCCGCGAGCGCGACCCGAAGCAGATCGTCGAGACGATCATTGACGGCATCGAAAAAGGCGGCTACGACGAGACGAGCCTGACCTCGCTTTCGACGGCTGACTACACTTGCCTTGAGCCGCTGGTGAAGATGCTTGGGAGCGAGCTCGAGCGCCGCAACGTCAGCTTCTCAGTTTCATCGCTGCGCGCGTCGGGCGTCACCGAGTCGCTCGCTCGCGAGATCGCCCGTGTCCGCAAGACCGGCTTCACGATCGCGCCCGAAGCGGGCACTCAGCGGATGCGCGATGTGATCAACAAGAACATCACCGAGCAGGACGTAATGAACTCTTGCTCCGTTGCGTTTGAGCAAGGCTGGTCCGCGATGAAGATGTATTTCATGATCGGGCTGCCGACCGAAACAGATGAAGACGTGAGCGGCATCGCCGAGCTTGGCAGAAAAGTGCGCGAGCTTGGCAAGAACAAGTACAACAAGAACGTGAAGGCTACGTGTTCGGCTTCGTACTTTGTGCCAAAGCCGCACACGCCCTTCCAGTGGTGCAAGCAAGAGGACATGGACTCGATCAAGCGCAAACAGCGAATGCTGAAGGAGCTTGGCCGCCGCTATCGCATCGACGTGAAAGTGCATCACGCGGAGACGTCGCTGCTCGAAGGAATAATCTCGCGCGGCGATCGCGCGCTGTGCAAGGTGATCGAGCGAGCGTGGAGAATGGGTTGCCGGTTTGACGGCTGGACCGAGCATTTCGATTTCGGGAAGTGGATGGAGGCGTTCAGAATCGAGGGCGTGGAGATCGAGCCTTATCTTCAGGAGTTCCCGGTCCGGGAGTTCAACAAGCCCGGCGCGCCGCTCGTTCAGCTTCCGTGGGACCACATCGACACGCTTGTGAAGCGCGAGTTCAACGCCCGCGAGTACATCAAGGGAATCAAGGCGAAGATATCACCGCCGTGCGAGCTGCCGGTGAAGATCATCGACGGCCGGCCCACGGCGATCGCTCCCTCGCACGAGGAGTTCGAGCGAGTAGCTTCCCAACCGTTGCTCTGCTATGCATGCGGGCTGGAGTGCGATCTGACCAAGTCTCGAGAGCACCTTGGCAAGGCCTATGCGCTGCATGTGGAAGTTCGAAGTTATCAGGAACGGATAGCAGCGGTGAAGGAAGTTATCGAGCAGCCGCTTGTTGAGCTTCAGGGGTTGGCCCCGACGCCCAACCCCACACCCCCAACCCCCCTCTTCCGCTATCGCGCGACGTTCGAAAAAGGTGAAGAAGTAAAGTACCTTTCCCATCTCGACCTGACGCGAGCGTTGCCTCGCTCGTTCAGACGTGCGAAGATCAAGCTTGGATACAGTCAGGGGTACCACCCGATGCCGTTGATTCAGTACGGGCCGGCGCTTGGGGTGGGGACAGTGGGTTATAACGAATTGATCGACTTCGATTCGCACGATGAACTCGAGGAACGGCAGTTCCTCGACAGGATCAATGCAGTCTTACCACCCGGTTTAAGTTTCAAGTCACTGCTGCGGCTGCGGGCCGGAGCGCAGTCGCTGATAAAAGAGGTCAACCGCGCGGAGTACTCGGTGAATCTCGACGCACCGGAGATCGAGGCGGCATTTCAAAGAATATGCGGTGAACGAGCTGAGTTCGCCGCGATCGACGCGCCCGATATTCATCGGAATCTGGCAGACGGTTTCATGGCGCGCGGCTCGTGCGTGATTGAGCGCGTGCGCAAGGACAAGCGTCAGCGAGTTGATGTGCGGCGCTACACAAAAGCTCTGAGTCTGGTCGAGGACCTGAACAGTCTTAGTATTGTGACTGAAGTTTCGCCGAACGGCGGCGTGAAGCCGATTGAGGTCGTGGCCGCTGTTTACGGCTTGACCGAGATTGAGACGACTTCTCTCAGTTCCCGCGTGCGACGGCTGCGGTTGTATTGGGAGGATGAAACAAGCGACCCCGCAAGCTGGACAAATGGAGTCACCGCTCTGATGAGCGAGCAAGGAGACAAGTTGCGAGTGACCACGAGTCACTCATAGATATCTAAAACGGTTTGTGCCGTTAAGCAGCGCGGTAAGTTTTGACATTCGCCTCCTCGCGAGCGACGCGATGATCGCCGATTTGAACGTTATGAGTGAGGCGAGCGCGACCGGTTTGAGAGCGAGTTCGCTAGAACTGTAGCGCGGAGTAATCGAAGTGTGACGCGGGCGCTAACGCTTGTCAGCGACATTCGCTCACTTTGAGCTCGTAGCAAAAGGCTTTCAAGAGGCTCAAAGACCTGAAACTCAGTTCATCTGCTCGAAGCTACTCTGTGATCTGAGACCAGAAGTCCGGTCGTCACCTGCCGAAGGCGCGTTGCGCTTACCACCTCTTGCTGCACGGCAACATCAGGAGAATTCATGGCAAAAGAGTTAATCATTAGTGCAAACGTGCACGAGAAGAAGGTCGCCATGCTTGAAGATGGCATAGTGACCGAGTTCTACGTCGAACGCAGGGACGAGAATCAAGGCGTTGTCGGCAACCTGTACAAGGGCCGGGTGATGAAGGTGCTGCCTGGAATGCAGTCGGCCTTCGTCGACATCGGGCTGGAGCGCGACGCGTTCTTATACGTCTCGGATTTCACCGAGTTCATGGAGGAGGAGGAAGAGATCGACTTCCGTGAAGTGGGTGATGATCAGCGCGTTCCTCCTCGAATCGACGACCGACCGCGGCGAAGCGACCCGCGCAGACCCGAACCGGTTTCGGCTGGCGCCAAACCTGCGCCCGCGCATGAACGTGCGCGCGAAGAGGAACCACCTGCCGAGAGGCCCGTGCGCATCGAAGACGCGGTCGAGCAGTTGGCCGAGATCGCAGATGAGAGCCTCATTCCGCCGCCGCCTCCTGAAGAGGATCTTCCCGAGAATGACCAGGGCGTCGCGCAGCCGGCTGTCGGGGCATTCTCAATCGAACGCGTGACCGACGATGAGACTTATCGCTCCGAGGAAACCGCCGCCTCTAAGAGACCAGCGCAGGCCGCCGAACTTGAAGCTGCGGAACCGGATGCGAAGCCCCGGCGCGGCCGAGCAAGGAAGCCGGTTGAGCCCCGAAAGAAACTAACGAAGGCTGAGGAGAAGCCGGCCAAGGCAACGACACGAAAGGCTGCGCCCAAACCTGGCCCGAGGCGATCCCGGCGGCGCGACGAAAACGAACAAGCAGCGGAGCGCGAGAGCGCGACCCAGTTTCAACGCGTTACCGATGAGGACATGCGGGAGGACGCGGGAGAGCTTCTGAAGGATGCGATCGTTCAAGAGAAGATCATCGAGCAGGTCCACAACGCCGAGTACCAAACTGCCAGTTTCCAACCCGAGCCCGAGCCTGAGTGGCGAGTAGGCAGCCTGCGCTCTTTGGCGGAAAGCGACTCAGGTTTCCAGCGCGTCGTGGATGAGAATGCCGAGGCTGCCGCGCGGCAAAATGTGGCGCGTTCCGAGGCCGACATCGAGCAGGAAGGCTCAATCACCGGACAGCACGATGAGACTAAAGTTTCTCCCTTCCGGCATATTTCCGATGTTGTGCGCGGGCTCTACGGCCGGATTCAATCCGGTGCTTCGGGCGAAGCAACCGAATCGACTGAGGCGGCCGGTTCACCCCAGTTTCTGGAGAACGGCACGACTGAAGGCTCATCCTCGACTGCGAGCGAGGACCCGAGCGAAAACAGGGAGAGTCACCGAGAGTCGTCATCGGAAGAAGACCGCGAAGCCGAAGTGCGCGACCGCGGGCCTCGCGGTGAGTTTGCCGTGCGCCGCGGCGGAAGAGGACGTCGCGGCCGCGGGGGTCGCCGCGAAGGTCCGGCTACAGCAGCAGGGGCCGCTCCCGGCGAGGAGGAATCAGCGGCTACCGCCGTCGCGCCGGAAGAGGGCGAGGCCAAAGTCGAGGAAGCTCCAAAGCAGGAAGAGACTGCTCGTCCGGCGGAGTCCCGGCCAGTTGAAGAGCGGCCAGTTGAAGCCAAGCCGGTCGAGGCGAGGCCGGTTGAAACTCGACCGAGTGAAGCACGGGTTCCGAGTCCTGGTCCCCAACGCAGACCCGATCCGCGCAGACCAGACCCGCGTAGGCCAGATCCGCGCAGACCAGATCCACGCAGACCAGATCAGCGCAGACCGGAAGTCGGTCCTTCCCGGCGACCCGATCGAGGCGGCGCTCCAACGATCAGCGACCTCCTGCACGAAGGACAGGAGATTCTCGTTCAGATCGCCAAGGAGCCGATCGCCAAAAAAGGCGCTCGCATCACGTCTCACATAGCGCTGCCCGGCAGATTTATTGTGTACATGCCGACGGTCAACCACATCGGCGTCTCGCGCAAGATACCCAACGACGCTGAACGCGTAAGGTTGAAGCGAATCGTGACCGCTCTGCGTGACCGCGAAGGCGCCACCGGCGGCTTCATAGCGCGGACCGCGTGCGCGGGCGTTTCCGAGCAAGAGCTCGGCGATGATATGCGCTACTTGCTGCGCACCTGGGCCGACGTTCGAAAGAAGACCGAACGCGTCAAGGCGCCGGCACTGGTGCATCGAGACCTCGATCTGGTGCAGCGAATCTTGCGCGATCAGATGTCCGATGAGTTCACCGCCATTCGAATCGACAACGAAGTCGAGTACGCGCGAATAGTCGAGTTTGTGAATCGCGTTCAGCCTAAGCTGGTAAAGCGGGTGAAGCTGTACACCGCCGACCAGCCGATTCTCGAAAAGTATGGTGTGCAAGCTGAAATCGACAAAGCTGTTCGCCCGCGCGTGTGGTTGAAATCAGGCGGCTACATCGTGATCAATCAAACGGAAGCGCTGGTCGCGATCGACGTGAATACAGGCAAATTTGTCGGCAAGTCGGACAAGCTCGAGGACACCATCACCAGAACCAACCTCGAAGCTGCAAAAGAAATCGTGCGTCAGGTAAGGCTGCGCGATCTTGGCGGGATCATCGTGCTCGACCTCATCGATATGGAGGAGCGCAAGAACCGCCAAAAGGTAATGATGGCGTTGCAGCAGGAGTTGTCGCACGACCGCTCGCCGTCCAAGATTCTTTCGATCAACGACTTCGGGCTGGTCGCTATTACTCGCAAACGAGTCAAGCAGTCCCTCGAACGTACGCTCTGTACGCCGTGTCCGTATTGTCAGGGAGCGGGCATGGTGAAGTCAGCGCAGACGATGTGCTTCGAGATACTGGAGCAAGCCAAAGCGATGAGTAAGCAGTTGGCCGGTTCGAGCGACGTGATGCTGCGAGTCTCGCCGCACGTAGCCGAATCGCTGCGCACGACTGAGCGTGAAGTTATGGAGGAGGTCGAAGCTCATTTCGGAACACCGGTGACGATCGAGCCCGACCCGAATCTCCATCAGGAGCAGTTCGACTTCGCGGTCATGTGAGAACCAGAGCGCCGGAATCTTGGCTACCGCGATCATACAGCAAAGGGGGCGCCCACGCGGCGCCCCTTCATTCATGCGGTGGATTTTTGCCCGGCCGCGAAGGTGACTTTGACCCTATCTCTATTGGGTAGACCGGGCGGACACTGAAGCCGAAGTCGTTTTCGCCTGGAAGTGCTGCCAATAATCCTCTACGTATTTCTTTATTTCCCCGTGACCAAATCGCGTGTAGAAATCGTAATTCTTCATTTCCTGGTAAGCCTTATTGTAATCCCATCCATCGTGGTTGAATCTATACATCGCTCCCATAAGACCGGTTCTGTGGCGGCCGCCTGCACAGTGAACATAAAAGGGCCAATTGCCTTCTTCTGTAGTTATTTTCAAAAACTCGTCAATCGTTTCGTTCTTCGGATAATCCTTATCACTCATTGGGATATTGAAGTAGTGCATCCTAGCCGCTTCAGTGGCTGACTTAGCAAAGGGCATAGGGTCATCGCGAAGGTCGATGATTACCTTCACTCCTAAAGCTGCGAGCGCCTTGTACTCATCATCCTTCGGCTGAGCCCCGCGGAAAAAATGGTCATCCATCTGTCCGAAGTTCTTTATCGCGACATTTGCAAAGCTCTTCGAGGGACTGGTCGTGATGGAGGAATTCGACGGAGCGAAGGAATAAATCGCGAATGCCAGAATCAAAAGAGGCGCACTGATAGCGGCGACCTTGAATTTTGGAATTGCGATATAGATCTTTTTCAGCGACGATCTGTACATGACTGCCCCTATCTGACAGTAGAAGTACAAATAGCGTACCGTGAGCCTCAAAGTTTTGGCGGCCTTTTATCGCGGTTTACAAGCAGATGTACACATCTCCGGGCGGGCAAGCCGCCTCCCCTGTTCGGTAGTAATACAGAGCAGTGCATGAGAATTGCGATTCCGACAAGGTTATGCGAACAGCTTTAATCCACCAGGCGAGAAAGATGCGGAGGATTATGGCATCGCTGGCGGCGCGGTGCGGTGAGCAAAGACAGTATTTAGAACAGCGGCCTAAGGCCAAACCCTACGCCGATGATACCCAGGAGTAACCCGAGATAGCCGGCATATTTGTTCTTAGCAACAAGTGCCAGAAATGTGATGGTGGTGGCTATCAGAAGAAGGACGGCCGCATAGGTGGAAAACTTTACAGCGTATCTGGCGTTGATACTCTGTTGTTTCAGCTCCTGAGCATGCTGTCGAAGCACATCCTGCTCTTCTGTGTACTGCTGTCTCAGGTTTGGGTCCTCTTCGGCCGAAGCTTTCACAATCTTGACTTGATAGTCAGACCAAACTTCCGCGGCCTCAATCCTGAGTTCAAGAGATCGGTTCGCTTGATAGACTAACAGAATGATACTGGCAAGAGTGAGCAACCCTAGAATCGCTGCGAAGAGAGCATTTCTGTCGGTTCGTGAAGTAGCACGAGTTTGCTCAGCAGTAGAGCTATCAACGATGTCGTTAATTGGCATTTCGCGCATTATAACAGACTCGGAAAATGACCGGGAAGGATGCCGTAACGGCTTGTGTAGACAGCCGCGCTGCAGGAACGCATCTGAGTTGCAAAACTTGATCCGGCGGCGAACGCTGTCGGATCGAAATAAGTGCTTGGCTAGGCTTCCGAATTGTGCTATAAGACACACCGTTGGGATTGTGCGATACAACACGCTGTTTTGAATCGCTCAGCGGAAGAGCGGAGTCACCGCAAGCCGAGAGCTTTCCTTCCTGCTGAGAACCGAGCCCTTAGCGGATGCTGGCTGGCGGCGTGCAGCATGACTGCCGGCTTAGTTAGCCGTAGACCCATTCACCGCAACAAGCCTGTGTGAGCCCTCACGCTTCTGCATAGTGAGAAGCTTACGCAAACAGAACGACAATAGTAAGGTCTGCCGGCCTTGTAAGAGGAGGTACAGGCGGCCTCACGTCCATTCTTCAATTCAAGAGCGAAAGGAGAAACAATATGCGTAAGACATGGTTTGCATTGTTCCTGGTTGCCCTGATCGCACCGTCGATCACTAAACTCAACGCTTCAAGCGCCGATTCCGGCGCAACCGCGGAGCTCGCCGTCAGTCCCTGGCAAGCCGCCATTATCGGGTTGCCGGATTACGACGTACGCCGCGAGCTTGCGGAGATTCAAGCGCTTTCAAGCTCGGGACCGTCGTCCGATGGCGCAGTTGTCCAGGCGCGAAGGGATGCGATTGAAGACTTTCGCGCATCTCTTTCACCGGAAAGCCGCGACAGTCTGCGATATGAAATCAACGAAGCGGGCGTGCCGAAGGCGCTCTTCAATCTCTCCGAACCGTTGTCCGGGCCATCAAGCGGATCCGGCGATCAGATTGCCCGAGGTTTTCTTAGACGGCACAGCGTTCTTTTCGGGCTCACGGGCGGGGACGTTCGCCGCCTTACGCTCGAAAGCGAAGACCATGATCAGGGCATTACCTTCCTGCATTACCGGCAGACGATAAACGGTGTGGCGGTGTTTCAGGGACAGGTTCAGGTCGTTGTCGGGGCCGCCGGAGAAATACTATCCGTGATGGAGGGCATGGTTATTCCGGATGGCAAGGTCGATACAACGCCGGCGTTGCCGGAGAAAGACGCCCTCGCCGAGGCGTTCACGTATTCAGGCCGCAAAGCCCCGGCTGAGCTCGAGACTGTGACAGCCCGTGCCACCCCCGGAGAGCGCGCGACATATCGAAACCCGCTCGGCTCGGGCTTTGACGACATAATGTCAGACCTGCGAGTCATGCGCGTGGGTGACCGGGGAGTACTTGCCTGGCACTCTTATCTTGAGGCGGGCTCGAGCGAGTGGTACGAGATATGTGTGGACGCAAACACCGGTGCGCTGCTGTTTCGCTACAACCTCTATGCTGATGTGGCGCAAGGAACGGTGGCCACGCGCGACCCAATAGCTACGCCGCGCACGCTCGAATCTTTCGTAGGCAACACGACGATAAACACGGCGGCGGGATGGATGGGTACCTCGACCGTCACGACGGGCAACAACGTTGAGGCCTACCTGGATACCGACGCGAACAACGTTGCCGATCCCAACAACACGACCGGGTTGTCTAACGGACACGCTTCTTCCGCTACGCAGAATTTCACGTTTCCGTTTACGCTGGGAGTTGACCCACGCACACAGAGGCCGGCAGTCGTGACGAACCTTTTCTACTTCTGCAACGTCATGCACGATTTCACGTACGGGCTCGGCTTTACAGAAACGGCGAGGAATTTCCAAACCAACAACTTCGGACGCGGCGGTGTGGGCAACGACTCCGTCAGGGCCGAAGCTCAGGACGGATCGGGTACAAACAACGCCAACTTTGCCACGCCTCCCGAGGGCAGCCGCCCGCGCATGCAGCAGTTCCTCTTTACGCAGGGCACAACCAGCCTGGCAGACGATCGCGACAGCTCGCAAGACGGGGACGTTGTGTTCCACGAGTATGGCCACGGTGTGTCCAATCGCCTGGTAGGCGGGGGTAGCACAGCTTGCCTCGGCGGAACGCAAGCAGGCGCCATGGGCGAGGGCTGGTCCGACTACTGGGCAATCACGTTCTATAACGACGGCCGCGTGGGTGAGTACTGCACCAACAACACAACTAACGGCATACGGCGCGCGGCCTACACCGTCCCGGCCAATCCGATCCACGACTCGTACGCAGACGTCGGGAACCAGGGATTTCAAGTGCATCGCGACGGAGAAGTCTGGGCGGCGACATTGTGGGACCTTCGCACCACGTTGGGCGCCGCGATAGCCGACCGGCTGGTGCTGGAAGGCATGAAGTTTACGCCTTGCAGCCCGTCGTTCCTGAACGCGCGCGATGGAATACTGCAAGCCGACCAGGCCATCAACGGCAACGCAAACAGGTGCACTATATGGACAGTCTTTGCCCGGCACGGTATGGGCGTGTCGGCAACCGGCAACAACGGCACCACTCACAACGCAGCAACCGATGTCCCGGGGGATTGCGGTGGCGGGACCGTTGTATTCTTCGATAACTTTGAGACCAGCCTCGGTTGGGTGACCAACGCCAGCGGAACCGATACCGCAACATCGGGGCAGTGGGAGCGCGGCAACCCCGAGGACACCAACTCCGCTGGGCCAAAGCAACTCGGCACAACCATTAGCGGTGTCAATGACCTGGTGACTGCGCGCCTCGCGGGCGCGTCGGCGGGAGTCAATGACGTAGACGGCGGGACGACGTCGATCCAGTCGCCCCTGATCGCTTTGCCTTCGACGGGCACTCTGACGTTGTCATTCAGCTTCTACCTCGCTCACGGAACTAACGCGACTAGCGCCGACTTCTTGCGAGTGAGCATCGTAGGAACGACTACGACTCAGGTGTTCCAGCGGCTCGGGGCGGCGGTGAATTTGAACGGCGCGTGGGCCTCGACCAGCGTCAGCCTCAACACCTTCGCCGGCCAGACCGTAAGAATCCGGATCGAGGCTGCTGATGCTTCAACGGCTAGCCTCGTTGAGGCAGGCATCGACGACGTGAGGGTGACTCAGCAGTAGAACTGACTTTCAAAGAGGCGGGAAGAGCATCTCCCGCCTCTTCTTTGGTTTTACGAGGGACGTGGCATTGACGGCTACTCACTGAAACGCCTTTCGGTCGTCGACAGTTTTCAGTCCTACATCTCTCATGTGCTCGGAATCAGGAAACAAACTGCAGGGCGCCCAACTTGTGGTACAGGTTTTCGTCAAAGAGGAGTTTCACGCCGGGATAGTCACGAGTCTGCGCTCTCGATCGGCAGCAAACGCTAAGCACGCTTTGATGTCCTCAAGCGTGAGATCGGGAAAATCATCCAGTATTTCATGTTCTGTCATCCCCGAGGCGAGGTAATCGAGAACGTCATAGACCGTGATACGAAGACCCCGGATACACGGCTTGCCTCCGCGTTTGCCGGGCTCGATTGTAATATATTCTTCGTAATTCATAGCCTGAGGTTAGCCGTGGGCAGTTTCGAGGTCAAGCGACGAAGAACAATAGACCGGCAGTTTATGAGTTGGTTTTCATCGCACCATCAAAAGATCCAACTCTTCTCGCTGGCCCGAATTGCAATTTGATGCACGCCTGACCCTCAGTCGAGTCTCGTAGCGGTATAGTCAACGGCTGCGCTTCAGCGGCGGATCGCGCCATATCCATGTTGCTCACAGCGTCCGCCGGAAGCGCTTGTTAGCGAACACCCAGCTCAGCGTAGTGCGCCTCGAATGCACGCAGCCAGTCCTTCTCCGCCGCTGTCAGAGGACGCTCCGCTTGTCGCGCCAACAGAACGAACAGCGAGGCGAGGCCATCCCAATGCTCCGGCTCACCATGCTTGCCCTTGACTGTCCAAGGATTGCTGACCTTGAGATACTCGTCCGCCGAACGGGCGTTCTTGCGTGTGTTGCAGCGGCCACAAGAGGTTTTGAAGTTACTGATGTCGTGCGCGCCGCCGGTGGAGAATGCCTCCTCGTGATCGATGCACGCACCAAGCTCGTCGAGAAGCGGGGCCTTGTCGCGTCGCCAGTTGTTGTTCCACATCGCGATCGGCACACCGGGCAGCTTCGAGTTCACAGTCTCCGACAGAAGCTTGAACGCCAGCGGAAAAACCGTCGGTCGGCGGCACCAGGAGCACAGCCAGCGATCCCGGAAGAAGACCTCGACTTGATCGGCCCTTGGGACGGGAAGCCGCTGCCTCTCTGACATCCAATCACCTCCGTGCTTCGCTACAACATGAATCCACTCTACGTAGAACCTCTCAGTGCGTTTGCTGTAATGTCGGGCGCGAATCGCGTGGCGTACCTGACACGCGCAGTGCCGGTCTGCATGACGGCTCATTTCATATTAGCGTATACCTCGTCGCCCGCGCCTGGCCATGCTTAGCAATCTGCCCGTCCTGAGTCAATTCTCGCAAGCGCACCTTGAGGGTGTTCTTGTTCGCGCCAGTAAGCCGCTCTAAATCTGAAATCGTCAGTCGTTCGTGTTCCCTTAACAGCTTCAAGATCGTCAACGACAACGGTGGCAGTGTCGGCGCCGCGATGCGCTCGCGTTCCAGCTTCTCAGCCAGATTGTCTTTCTGTTTTTTCAGACAGCGCAGGAAGAAGACTAGCCAAGTTTCCCAATCGGGCTTTGCCTGTTTGAGTGTCCTCTGAGTCTTGCGCAGCGCCGCGTAGTAGAGGTCCTTGTTCTCTTCGATGAAGCTCTCGAGCGAAGCGTATTCCACGCAAGCGTACCCGCCGCGCAGCAACAGCAAGGTCGTCAGGATGCGCGACAGCCTTCCGTTTCCGTCCTGAAACGGTTGGCGAGCAGCGTTTCGATCTGTCGATCGGTGAGCTTGACTCCTTCGATGCGAGTCGAAGAGCCGATGCTTTCAATTGTGGCGACGTGCCGCAATGCCCGAAGCCGCTCCGGCGACAGCGTCTTCAACGCTTCCCAACGGCCTTCAAACTCATCTACCTCGGCGATCAACTGCAAGACTTCGTGGGATGCTCGCAGCTTGAGCGCCGGTGTTTTGTCTGTCACCATACCCGCAAATATACCCGATTCTACCCGATTCCGCTTCGGGTCATTTGGTGTGATTCGCGGCAAAACGCGCGTCAATTACTTGCTGACTTTCAGCCACGCTTCTCGAATCTTCACCTGGTCGGGCGATGGGTTGGGCAGCTCGGCTATCTTGTAGCTGGTGTCGCTGCGCGTGCCGACCTCTACATCGCGCGTGAGATCTTCACCTCCGCGCTTGATCGATAGTTTAACTGCCTGGCCGACTCTTTCGCCTAACTTTGAAATCAGGGCCTGAGGGTCTTTACGCAGGTCTACGCCGTCTGCGCTTAAAACAACATCTCCGACCCGCAAGCCGGCTTTTGCAGCCTGGCCGCCTGCGACGACGCGTGTGATCCGCACGCCTTCACTGCTTCGATCAAGTCCCACTCCAATGGCCGGACTCTTGCGCGAAGCCGTTTCGGCTTGATAGCCGGCGTAACCGAGAATCGTGTCGTAGGGCGGTACCTCGACTCCGGCAACATACCTGCGGAAGAACTCGTGATAGTCGCGCTTCGACAAGCGGTTGATGACCCCGATGATATCCTCGGTCGTGAATCCCTTGCCCTTTTGATAGAACTCTCGATACAGCGCGCGCATTACGTCGTCAAGACCCGCCGCGCCACGGGTGTCGTGAAGTATCGAGAGGTCGAGCAGCGCACCGAGGTTCTGGCCTTGCGTGTAGTACGAAATTCCAAACGCCACCGGCGTGTCATAACCTACCCACGTCGAGACGGAAGAGTTAGCCGGCGAGATGTGCGAGCGAGCCTCGTTGCTTTCGACGCCGTTGATTGCGCCTTCGACGCTTTGCAGGAACTGCTCGCGATTGCGCAACCCGGCCCGGTAGAGCGCGATGCTGCCGTAATAGTTGGTGAAGCCTTCGGAGACCCAGAGCAGCGGCGTTTCGTTCTCGCGAGAGTAATCGTAAGGCCACATCTCGGCGGGCCGGATACGCTTGACGTTCCAGGCGTGGAAGAACTCGTGCGAAGCAGTGCCAATCATGGCTTCGGGTATCGGGCCGAACGCGAACGCAACGAAGGAGTTCAAATGCTCGAGCGCGCCGCCGGCGTTTGATTCCGGCCGCAAGAAGAAATAGAAGTACACGTACTTCTCATAAGGCAGGCCGCCGAAGATCGAGCTCTGAGCGTTGGCGACTTTGGTGAGCATCTCGGCGAACCTGTCGGCCCTGTCCTTCGCGAGCGCGCCTACCGGGGTGGTCACCAGATAGTGAGACTTCCCTTCGACCTGGAACGTGGTGAGATCGAACTTGCCCATCTCCGTCGGACAGTCAACCAGCGTATCGTAGTCGGGCGCGCTGAAAGTCATCGGGTCGGATGTCTCCTTGAGCGCGGAGATAATCTTCCAGTCCGGCGGTAGTTCGAAGCGGACGGTGCTGGGACTGGACCGGTGTCTGGCGGCTTCGAGGAACAACTCGGTCCCGGTGAAGAACGCGAAGTCGTTTGTGATCTTCGCCTGATTCAAAGCGAGCACGTTAGCTCGATAGTCGAACTCGACTTTGATCGAATCGAGGCCCCTGGTTTCGATTCGCCACGTCTGCTTGCGAATCATCTGAGGTTCGAGCCGATTGGCCTTTGCGTCGGTGACCTTGAAGCGCAGAACGTTCTTGAGGTAATTCTCGACGGTGTACCAGCCCGGCGTCCATGTCGGGAGCGAGAGCTCGATACGAGGCTCATTGATGTTCTTCACGTCGGCGGTGACGTGGAAGAGCTGGCCTTCGACGCTTGCAATCGAGACGGTGTAGTCGATTTGAAACGCCTCGCGCTTTTGAGCCAGCGCCGTATGAAAAATCGTAAAGAGTATTGCGAGAGTGCAAAGAAATGTGGAAGTTCGTGATTTCATTTTTGTAACCATCTGGTTTGGTCCTGAGCAGCATTGCCTTGCAGCTTCGGAAGATTGGGGTTTCGCGCAAAAGTCGCAAAACCGGAAAGCGCAAAGTCGCAAAGCGCGCCAGTTTCAACCCGCGAACAGGACTCCTGCTTTCTCGGCGTGCTCGCGAATCTTATCCGTAACATCGACCGCCAGCGCCAGGGCTCGGCGGCCGTCCTCGCCGGTCACTTTCACAGGTGAGCCTTCAACGGCGGCGAGAAACGATTCGATCTCGAGGCGAAGCGGTTCCGCGCGCTCGACAGGAAGCAACCGGCTCTCGAACTCGGGCCGTCCCCCGGGGCGTGGTTTCACGGCGACAACCGCGGCCTCCTGGACGGCATAGTCGATCGAGACGTACTCGCCCGGCTGGAAGAACCTGAGCTTGCGCACCCGCTCTGCTGAAACGCGGCTCGCAGTCAAGTTCGCGACGCTGCCGTTGGCGAATTCTATGCGCGCATTCGCAATGTCTATCCGCGGCGTCAGGATCGGAACGCCGGCCGCGCGGACTTCGGACACTTCACTGCCGGCGAATGCCAGCAGAACGTCGATGTCGTGGATCATCAAATCCATTACCACGTCGATGTCCAGGCTGCGCGGCGTGAATATGCTAAGGCGATGCGCTTCGAAGAATCGCGGCCGAGTGAGTATCTGAGCGGCGGCGGTGACTGCCGGGTTGAATCGTTCAAGGTGACCGACCTGCAGGACTGCTCCGCTGCGCCTGGCCGCTTCGATGATTTGATCGGCTTCATCGACCGTACGAGCGATGGGCTTCTCGACCAGCACCGCTATTCGGGCCTGGAGAAGCTCACAAACGATCGCATGATGAGACTCTGTCGGCACGGCCACGCTCACCGCGTCTACCTTTCCGATGAGCTCGCGATAGTCTGAGAGAAACGATGCGCCGAAGCGTTCGGCCACAGGACGTCCGTGCGATTCATCGACGTCGCAGACCGCGGCGAGGTGCGAGCCCTCGACTTCGGAATAGACTCGCGCGTGCTCACGGCCGAAGACTCCCGCCCCGACGACGGCAACTCTGAGCATTATTCTCACCTTCTCGCTTTCGCGGTTCTTCCGCGATACTTGACTTGACCTGATTTCACCGCGTACCTACACTGAAAAACTAATATGAAGGCTCATCAGTAAGTGCGAGGCTCAACACTCGACAGCAAAGCAAAGATAATAGTGGAACCACAACCCTCTGCCAAGCAGCGGCCATTTGCGCTCATAGCCGTGCTGGCAGCTTCAGCATTCGCGTTCTTCTTCGGGTTAGGACGGCTCGGGTTTCTTGGACCCGATGAGCCGCGCTACGCAGAAGTGGCTCGCGAGATGTTTGCCGGCGGCGACTACATATCGACCAGGCTATGCGGGTGTTTGTGGTTTGAAAAGCCCGCGTTGCTCTACTGGTTGTCGGCAACCGGTTATCGTTTGTTCGGCGTGAACGAACTGGCCGCGCGACTGCCGTCGGCCCTTGCGGCGTTGGCAACCGTTGCTCTTCTGTACGCGGCGCTGCGTCGCTTGGCGTTGCCTCGCCTCGCTCCGGCTGCATCGCTGGTGTTAGCGACGAGCGGCATCTTCATAGCGTACGCGCGGGTTGCCACGCCTGACATGATTCTCGCCGCGACGATGTCTGCGGCGTTGCTCGCGGCTCTGCTCTTCACAAAGGCGAGCGGTCGAGCGCGGTCGATCTACTGGATGCTTTCCTGCCTGTTTATGGGATTGGCGGTGCTGGCGAAAGGACTCGTCGGCGTCGTTCTGGTTCTTGCGATACTTGCCGTGTACTTCTGGGTGGCCGGACAGCTAAGGTCGGTGAGATGGCGCGATTGCCTGGTTGGGCTTGTAGTGTTTCTCGCGGTTGCGGGAACCTGGTACGTTCCGGTCACAATGCGGCATGGCTGGTCTTTCATCGAAGAGTTCTTCATCAGGCATCACTTCGAACGCTACACGACGAACGAATTCGGCCATCCGCAACCGTTCTACTTTTTCTTGTTGGTAGCGCTCGCCGGAACCGCGCCGTGGGCATTCATGCTAGTGCCCGCGGCGGGGCGACTGCGATCGCTCAGGCCGAGGAATGACAATCGAGACTCGCTACTGACTCTGGCGTGGGTATGGGTCGCCGTGCCGCTGGTGTTCTTTTCCGTGTCAGAGTCGAAGCTTCCCGGATACATCTTGCCGATCTTCCCTGCGCTGGCTGTGATCATCGGCGCTGAAGTCGAACGCGTTTGGCAGGGCGATCGAAGCCGAGCTCTGAGAGCCGCGCTGTGGATGACTGCTCTCGCTTTGGCCGGCATAGGTTTCGCCTTTGTGATCTACCTGCATCGCGAACCGATCGAGACCGGCGGGTGGCAGGCGGTGCTTGCGGGGTTGCCTCTGGCGATGGCGCTGGCGTCAGCCGTAGCGCTTGCGATGCATAAGAGCCGCGCCTTCATTACGGGCGCGGCGGGAGTAGTGGTGAGCTTGATCCTCGCGTCTGTGATCCTGCTGGTTCCCGGGCTGGGCAACGAGGTTAGCCTGAAGTCGCTTTCACTCGAGGCGGCGGCAGCTCTGAGGCCACGCGAGAAGATCGGGTTCTATCTTAAGAAGGAGTTCGCACCTGTTTTCTACGCCGAAGGCCGCGTTCTTTGCGATCATAGGAGAGGAACGACGTTTTACGCGTTGCATCAAGGCATGGTGGCGGATGCACTCGAGTCGGAGCCGAGTCTGATCTTGATCACTGATTCGAAATGGCGGGAGGGTCTGGAAAAGGATTCCAGGTTTACGACCGAGTTCATCGCCTCGCAAGGCGAGTCTCTCGCGTTAAGAGTCGCGCTGAAAAAACAACAGAACTAAACACAAAGGCACAAAGACACGAACGAGTCCGTAGTCCGTAGTCCGTGGTCAGTAGTCCGTAGCAATGAGAACTAACAACTGGCTACGGACTACGGACTACGGACTACGGACTACGGACTCGTCCGTGTCTTTGTGCCTTTGTGGTTGGGTCGATTTACCTTGCCCGGGCCAACTGACCGGGCTTGTCTGGCGTTGGCGGAATGGCTTCCTTGAAGAACGCCACGACGCGAGCGTCGTACTCCGATGATGCTTTGTCATAAAGCCGAACGAGGCGCGATTGCTCGACTTCCACAATCTGCTTTGGGTCCTTGGTGGCGTTGTGCAAGTCGCGCGTCATGCCTGCGAGGCCGCCGCTATTCTTGCCGGTTATGAAAAGGAACTTGCGCCCCGATGCTGTGGCTACCGAATCAACGGCGGGCGCCGAGTCCTCACGTCTCATCAGGTAAAGCTGCATCGCAAGCTTGGTGAGTTGACTGGTCCAACGAGAATCGACGAGGCGGTTCGCGGCGTCGCTGTCGCTGCCGACAATCGTCTTTAGCTGATAACTCATGAAGTGAGAAACATCTGGATACACCGAATCGACCGCCACTGCCTTGATCATCGGATCTTGTGTTGAAGCGATGAGCGAGATGTAGCCGCCGACGTCAACGCCATACAAACCTACACGCCCGTCGAGAAGCTCCTGTCCGGTCTCATTTGTCCGGCCTCTAAGAAACTTGATTGCCGATAGCAAGTCGTCCTTCTCATACGTGCCCAGTCCGGACCAGTTCACCGGGCTCTCGCCGTGTCCTCGCAGATCGTAGACCACCACGTTATAGCCGGCCTTCCACAGCTCGAACGCAAGCGTCAGCAACTCGGAACGGTTCGACCCGTAGCCGTGGCTCAGGATAATCGAAGGCGCGGGTTTGCCACGGCTTAGTAACCAGCCGACCGTTTGAGTCGAGTCCGAGTTTTTCCATTTCTCTTCGAACCACATTGGCTTCTGCAATATCAGTTGAAAGTCGCGCGGCGAGCCGTAAAGCTCGGTGTGGGGCGGGTGAGTCATACGATGGATGAAATAAAAATCAAGCGCGACGACGCCGACTGCGAAAACCAACACGGCAGGGATAAAGACCCACAGGACACGCTTGAGCATGAGACGGGTATTCTTTGAGATTATCATGGCATTCATCCGGGCATTCATCCGGGCATCCGGCTATTGGGGCGGCTTCACGGGAGGGGCAGGATGTTCTGGAAGGCCTCGAACTGGAACAACTACAGGGGCGAGTATACATTGAGCCGAACTATTTTCAAGAGTTTATCGAGGAAGCAGGTAGTCCGTAGTCCGTGGTCCGTAGTCCGTGGTCCGTAGTCCGTTGACTAGAAAGTTGCAAGCTGACAAACTGACCATCACCACGGACTACGGACTACGGACCACTGGCCGCTGACTACAGACTCCGGGAGACTAATTTGATCGCGCAATTGTCCGGCAAGATCATCCATAAACAACCTAATGCGGTTATTATCGATGTCGGAGGCGTCGGCTATGACGTCACGATTCCCGTTTCGACGTTTTATGAACTCGGTGAACCCGGCACGGACGTGTCTCTCAAGATTCACACCCACGTACGCGAAGACGTGATCCAGTTGTTCGGTTTTTGGACGGGCCGGGAGAAGGAGCTATTCTTGAAGCTCACCAGCGTCAGCGGCGTCGGTCCCAAGCTCGCCATAACGATGCTCTCCGGCATGCCCGCCGGGGAGTTGATCGGCGCCATAACCAGCAATGAATTCGTCAGGCTCACCTCGATACCGGGTGTTGGCCGCAAAACCGCCGAGCGGGTGGTCGTCGAGCTGCGCGATAAGCTGGCGGTAATCTCACTCGAGGCGCGCGAGGCCGAGCGTGCCGCTTCGCGCGACTTGCCGCCGGGCGAGGCGGCCGTTAGGGACGATACAGCCGCGGCGCTCATGGCGTTGGGCTATCCAAAGGCGATTGCAGAACGAGCTGTTTCATTCGCGATTCGTGAAGAAGGTGAGCGGACCATTGAGGCTGTATTGAAGCGCGCGCTCCGGCGGCTTTCGAGTTAGATCCGGCGAGCCTTGACCCAATTCGTTCCGATCACCCGCCCGTGCATTGCTCGGTTCAACTCGTCCGGGTTACAATGTGACGCGAACCTACAACGTCGCGCGAGGCGACGATTTTTAGGTCGCTCTAGTCCTGGAGATCCTACTATGAAACCATTTCTATTTCTCGTAGTCGCTATCGCGCTCGCGGCGCCCGCGTTGTCTATGCAGGGCGAACAAGCCAAAGAAGCGGCGCCCGCTTCGTCAGGCGATGAACTGAAGGCGCTGCCGGCGATCAATCTTCAGGACTTCGATGGCAAAGCGATATCGTCGGATCGGTTCAAGGGCGACATCATAGTGCTGGACTTCTGGGCTACCTGGTGCGTACCCTGCATCGCGGAAATACCGACCCTTAACCGGCTACAGGAGAAGTACGGCGCTAAGGGTGTCAAGGTTGTAGGCGTGACAATGGCATCGGGCGAGGCGAAAGAGGTGAAGCCATTCGTCGGGCGCAACAAGATGAAGTACACCGTGCTGATGGGCGATGACGACCAGGTCTACGATCTAAACGTGGTAGCTTTTCCCACCACCTATCTCGTCACCCGGGACATGAAAGTGTTTCGCAGATACATCGGCGCGGGGCCAAGAAAAGCGGCGGAGATTGAAGCAGACATTCAGAAGCTGTTAAGCAACGAACTGAACGGCTCCAGACAGTAGCCCTCGCCCTTCATTAATCCGGCTAGACTCAAGCTCTCGCGCCGTCAGCTAACCCTTACTTTTCGCCGCTGCCGCCTTCTGAGCGCGAGGCCGCCGATGCCGTGCTCCCACCATATGGCCATTCTGGTAATACTTCTCGACTCGCTTTGAAAGCGTATTGCGATGGATGCGAAGCTCCTCTGCGGTTTTTGATAGATTCCCTTTGGTTCGTTTGAGTACCGAGAGTATGAAATACTTTTCGAATTCCGCCACCGCATCTTCAAATAGAATTCCTCGCTCCACCATTTCCGTCACGAGGGCTTCGAGCCTGCTCTTCATCTCAGTTCTCCTCTAGCATCTCCGCTATTCAGCTCTTTTGTCCCCAAAGCTGCTTGACTGTTTCATAGCCCTTCAAGAATCGTTGCCTCAACTCGGGTGAAGTCATATAAGCGATCACTCTCGTTCCTTCGAGTAGGGCCGGTCCGAATGTCGCTCGCTCTACGGCCTCGAGTTTCCAGGGAAAGGCAGTTAACGCGAGATAAATCACCGAACAGATGAGCCAACCCCTTATGACCCCGAAACCCGCGCCGAGCGCGTGATCTGCCCACCCGAGCCGGCGCCGCTTGAGCCCTCGCCGCAACCACCACGACAAAAGGCTCCCCGCTATGAGTACAAGCAAGAACACCGCTACGAAGCCGAACAGGTCCGCAAGCCGCGCATTTACAAAAATGCGCAGCACGCTGGCAGCGTACGTGTAAGTGTGCGCTGCCAGAACCAGCCCGGCTACGGTGAACGCAACCGAAACTATTACTCTGATGATTCCTTTTGTGGACCCTGAGGCGACCGATGCCACCACGATTAGCAGGACGAAGTAGTCGAGAACCGTCATAGCTATTGCCGATTGCAGATTGCGGATGGCGGATTCTTCGAACTAAGCAGTCGTTCTGAAATCCGCAATCCGCAATCCCCAATCCGCAATCGAGTGGCCCGTCAAAAGCCTGTATGCCTCAAGATACTTTTCGCTCGTCCGCGCTATCACCGTCTCAGGCAGGTTCGGTCCCGGAGGCTGCTTGTCCCACTTAACCGTCTCGAGGTAGTCCCGCAGATACTGCTTATCGAATGACTGCTGTCCTCGACCCGGCTGGTAAGACTCTTTGGGCCAGAACCTGGATGAGTCCGGCGTCAGCGCTTCATCAACCAGAATCACCTTTCCATCTTTGACGCCGAACTCGAACTTCGTGTCGGCGATCATTATGCCTCGCGAATCCGCGTATTCCGCCGCTCGCGAATAGAGTGTGAGTGTCAACTCCTTAAGCTCGCGCGTGGCATCCGCGCCGATGCGGTCCGCCATTTCGCGCTCGCTGATGTTGATGTCGTGCCCGGTCTCGGCTTTGGTAGCCGGCGTGAAGATCGGCTCGGCAAGCTTATCAGACTCCCTCAGCCCGGCCGGCAGCCTTATCCCGCATACTTCACCGGTCTGCTGATACTCTTTCCAGCCCGAGCCAGCGAGATAACCTCGGGCGACGCACTCGATCGGAAACACATCGGCGCGCACCACCAGCATAGATCGCCCTTCGAGCTGATCCCGGTACGACTCCAGTGGCGCCGGGTAAGTATCGACGTCGGTCGAGATCAGATGATTCGGAACGACGTCCTTAAGGAAGTCAAACCAGAACAACGACAGCGCAGTGAGCACCGCGCCTTTGTATGGAATCGGGTTCGGCAGCACCACGTCAAAGGCAGAGATGCGGTCGCTGACGACAATCAACAACTTGTCGCCGATCGCATAAACGTCTCTAACTTTGCCGCGTCTGAAAAACTCGACACCAGGGATATCAGTTTGCGTGACGAGGTTAATAGTCGCGCCTCTTCTATTGGATTAGCGTCAACTCGCGTGGAACTGCTACTGATGAACTAAGGGCTGCGTGATGGCACTCCGCATTATCAGCGTGAGCCTAATCGATGTCAAGCACTAACAGCACGAAGGATCAACTTTGTTTAAATTATTTTTGCGCGAACGTTTTTTTGTCTCGATTGCCCGTGTTCCAACCTTCCTTGTATACTTTTCCGTCGTGTATTTTCCGGCTCGCGCCCGTCATGATGGCGAGGTCACCGGTTCAGGGAAGGACAAAAAGGTAGGCGCGTCCAATCATGGACTTCAAGCTCGTATGTGACTACGTTCCGCAGGGCGACCAGCCTCAGGCGATCGAGCAGCTCGTGCGCGCGCTAAACGAAGGCGTTCAACATCAGGTGCTGCTTGGCGTGACCGGGAGCGGCAAGACCTTCACAATGGCCGCCGTCGTAGAGCGCATTAACCGGCCCGTGCTGGTGATGGCGCACAACAAAACGCTGGCGGCGCAGCTCTATCAGGAGTTCAAGTCCTTCTTCCCGCACAATGCCACCGAATACTTCGTCAGCTACTACGACTACTATCAGCCGGAGGCCTACATCCCCTCCACCGACACCTATATCGAGAAGGAATCCACCGTCAACGAAGACATAGACCGGCTGCGCCTTTCGGCTACGCGGACTTTGTTCGAGCGCCGCGACTGCATAATCGTGGCAAGCGTCTCGTGCATTTACGGGTTGGGTGATCCGGATGCTTACTACGGCATGATCGCGTTCGTAGAGCGCGGCCAGCAACTGTCGCGCACCGCGCTGCTGAAGAAGCTCGTCGAGATTCAATATCAGCGCAACGACACGTCGTTCGAGCGCGGAATGTTCAGAGTGCGCGGCGACGTTGTCGAAATCTATCCGGTCTATCAGGAGAGCGCGGTCCGCATCGAGTTCTGGGGAGACGAGATTGAATCGATCTCGACCATCGATCCGCTGCTGGGGGAGGTGATCGAGACCCACGAGCGGCTGCCGATCTATCCGAAGTCTCACTTTGTAATGCCTCAGGACAGAGTGCGGCGCGCAATCAGGACCATCAAGGAAGAGCTTGACTGGTGGGAGCCGCAGCTCATCGAGCAAGGCAAGCTGCTGGAGGCTCAACGACTGCACCAGCGCACCCTTTATGATATCGAGATGCTGAAGGAGCTTGGCTACTGTCACGGGATCGAGAACTACTCGCGTCACCTGACGGGGCGTTTGCCCGGCGAGCCGCCGCCGACTTTGCTTGATTATCTTCCGCGCGACGCGTTGGTGATCGTCGACGAGAGCCACCAAACAATTCCGCAAGTTCGAGGTATGTACCACGGCGATCAGTCTCGCAAGAAAACCCTGGTCGAGTACGGCTTCCGCTTGCCTTCGGCGATGGACAACCGCCCGCTCAACTTTGAGGAGTGGGAGCGGCGCATGAGCCAGTTGGTATTCGTGTCGGCGACGCCGGGTCCTTACGAGTTGTCGAAAACCTCCGGCGAGTTCGTTGAGCAGGTCATCCGTCCGACCGGGTTGATTGATCCCGTCGTGGACGTGCGGCCGGTCAGAGGGCAGATCGACGATCTCTTGAATGAGGTCCGAATGCGCGCGGCCCGAAACGAACGAGTCCTGGTTACGACTCTCACGAAAAAGATGGCCGAGAATCTTACGGAGTACTATGCCGAGCTTGGCGTGCGAGTGCGCTACCTGCACTCTGAGATTCAGACGCTCGACCGGATCAAGATACTTCGAGACCTGCGCGCGGGTGAATTCGATGTGCTCGTGGGGATAAACCTGTTGCGCGAAGGATTGGACCTTCCCGAGGTGTCGCTAGTAGCGATCCTCGACGCCGATAAGGAAGGCTTCTTGCGCTCGGAGATGTCTTTGATTCAAACGATCGGGCGGGCGGCGCGCAACCTCAACGGCCAGGCTATCCTTTACGCGGATCGAATGACTGATTCAATGCGCCGAGCGCTCGGTGAGACGCAGCGCCGCCGTGAGAGGCAAGCTGCTTACAACCGGGAGCACGGTATTACTCCGGCATCAATCGTGAAAGCGATCGCTTCGACTCTGGTGTCGATCGTCGAAGCGGACTATTTCAAGCTACCGAGCGTGGCTGAAGAAGCGGAGGAGTATTCGGCTGAGAACATCGGGGCGACAATTCAAAGACTCGAGGGACAGATGCGCACGCACGCCGCGAGGTATGAGTTCGAGCGCGCGGCCGAGTTGCGCGATCGAATCAAGCACCTGCGGAGCCGCCGGCTTGAGGTGGCGTGAGGTAACGGGTATGAGTAAAAACGCGGGTCGTGCTGTTCTCGGTTCGATTGGCTTCGGAATCGGAACCTTAGTCGCGACTTCCTTGGCGTTTTGCGGATTTCCCTTTGTTGGATTGATTCTCGGAGGTGCCATCGCGGGAGCATTACTGGCCTGGAAGGTTAGGGATTTCGGTTTGATCCTGCTCGCCGCCTTTGCAGCAGATTTGGGCTTGCTTCTTGGCGGACTCGTGGTTGTGATGTCCTTCGCCGTTTTGGCGTATGGCAAGGGGGAAGACGTGTTAGGTCCGCCGGCGTTAGTTGTCCTGCTAGGCTTTTGTTTTGTCTTCATCCTCGGATTCGCGGTTGCCGGCGCTAGTATCTCGGCTGGTACGGCCTTTCGGCTATTATCGCTCAAAGGTAGCGTTAAGGCGTTTGCCGTAGGAGGAGTTATTGGAGGTGCCATCATAGTTGCGTCTGAGCTCATGAACGTTACGACCCGCGCGGTGGTCCTCCTGGCGGTGACAGTCTCAGTTATTGTCGCGGGTGCATTGTGCGGAGCATCGCTGAACTCAACCAAAGAAGTCTCATTATCAATCTATGAGCGTTGATCAACGACTTCGATGGTCAGTCGTAGTATTTTTTTGACGCGGCGCTTGATCCGTTCCTGGTGATGTCGCCTGATTGCGCGTGATCGCATACTTAACTTGCGGTAGAGTCTAACGTATTGTGGAGAGAACCCAACGCGTTGAAGTCAGATGGGCCAAAGGACAAATCATGGAAAGCACCGACATAAACTACCAACAGGCATTGATGAACGAGATTGAAGGATTGCCGCAAGAAGCATTTCCCAACCTCTTGCAGATCGTGCGTCTATTCAAAGAGAGCGTGTTGGTTCAGAGCCGGCAAGCGGCTTTGGCGCTTCAGGGCGAATTTGATCAGTGGGAGCGGCTTAGCGATGAAGCCCTCATTGAATTCGAGAAGGGGCTGCCGTAATGGAAATCGGCGACGTCTACACCGTCGGGATTCCTCCTAGCAATGGCCACGAGCAGGCTGGTGCGCGACCCGCCATCATCGCGCAAGCTCCGAAGTTCGGAGATCAGCTACCAACCGTGCTCATCGTCCCTCTAACCTCGCGCTTGACGGCCCAGACGTTTCCCGGCACGTTCTTGATCCAGCCCGATTCCGATAACAACCTGAATACGACTTCTGTTGCCCTAGTATTCCAGTTGCGTGCTATCGACAGCGACGGGTTAGGCGAAGGCTCGGACGACTCAGCGCGTCTGACCTCTCTCAGGTACACCATCAAATGAAGGCGTTGTTACAGATCTAATTAGCTCAACTCCGGTCGCGCCTGACACTGGGACCAGTGGTTGGCCGCATCGTAGATGGTTATGACTCAATTCACCTTCATCACAGCAGGCGAATCCCACGGCAAAGGCCTGGTCGCCATCATCGAAGGCCTGCCTGCCGGGCTGCCGATCGATTCCGCCTTCATCAACCGCGAACTCTGGCGGCGGCAGCAAGGCTACGGCCGCGGCGGCAGGATGAAGATTGAAAGCGATGAGGTTGAGATTCTTTCAGGCGTTCGGCACGGACAGACTCTCGGCTCGCCGGTCTCGCTGCTGATTCGCAATCGTGACTTCGAGAATTGGCAAGACGTGATGGCGACCGAACCTCGCGAATTCGCCGACGAAAAGCGCGCTCGAAAGCTTACCCGGCCGAGGCCCGGGCACACGGATCTCGCGGGCGGGCTCAAGTACGATACTCACGATCTTCGAGACATACTCGAACGAGCCAGCGCGCGTGAGACCGCAGCGCGCGTCGCGGCCGGCGCATTCGCCAAGCTGCTGCTAAAAGAGATCGGCGTCGAAATAGCGAGTCACACGGCGAGGATTGGCGGTGTGCCGGATAAGCCTATCAAAGCGACCTGGGAGCAGATCGCCAGCATCCCACACGATTCTCCGTTGCGATGTGCAGACAAAGAAGCCGAAGCGAAGATGATCGCTCTCATCGATGCGACGAAGGAAGCAAAGGACACGTTGGGAGGGATCTTCGAAGTCGTCGCCCGTAGCGTTGCGGGGCTTGGCTCGCACACGCAGTGGAACCAAAAGATCGACGGCCGCTTAGCTCAGGCCATCATGTGCATACCGGCGGTGAAAGCGGTTGAGATCGGCGCGGGCGTCGAGGTCAGCCGCGGCACCGGGTCGCAGATACACGACGAAATTGGCTATAATTCGGCTGAACGCGGCTTCACCCGGCCAACCAATCGGGCAGGCGGGATCGAGGGCGGCATCACAAACGGCGAAGAAATACGGATAAGCGGTCACTTGAAACCAATATCGACTTTGAGGCAGCCGCTCGCGAGCGTTGATGTGGTCACCAAGGAAGAATCAGCCGCCGCGTTCGAACGTTCGGACATCGTCGCCGTCCCCGCGGCTGGGGTGATCGGTGAGGCGATGGTTGCGATCGTTTTGGCCGATGCTGCGCGCGAGAAGTTTGGCGGAGACAGCCTCGGAGAGATGAAGCGAAACTTCGAGGGATATTTGGAACAGTTGAAACGTTACTGAGGTAGCGTAGACTTTAGTCTGTGTTGGGTGATCGCTCTTATAGCGGAGTCGCCCGACACAGACTAAAGTCTATGCTACGCCGGAGCAGCGCGATGACTGTGATGATTGTATCGAGTCACGACCGTCAGGGGCCGAACAGCAGGCACGAGATTGATCGCGAGGTTGAAGAGCTGCGCCGCTCGATCAACGCCAGGCGCACTCACGGCATCCTATACTATCTGCTTCTGGTGGCAATTTTTTTCATCGGCTTCGTGATGGGCTACGCGACACACAGCCTTGTGGGGGCTGCTATAATCTTGGTCGGACTTGCGATCGTAGCGTGGAGAGAGGTGACCGGATTTAGAGGACGGACCGCGATGCTAAACCACTTGCTCGGAGAGAAGCTTGCTGAGCGGCGCCAATATGACGAGAGACCTAAGGAGTTTGAGATAGAGCAATGATACTGAATGTTGTTAAGTACGGAGATCCGATTCTCACCAAACTTGCGGAAGAAGTGACCGAGTTTGATGAGAATCTGCGCAAACTCGTCGACGATATGTTTGAAACTATGTACGGGGCGCCAGGCGTTGGTCTTGCTGCTCCTCAAGTAGGTGTGCTCAAGCGCTTGTTCGTGATGGATTGCAGCACCGGCAAGGACAAGAAGCAGAAGGCCGTGCTGATCAATCCGGTGATCGAAACCGAAGAAGGCGAGCAAATTGGTGACGAGGGCTGCCTGAGCTTCCCGGGTATGTTTCTCGAGATCAAGCGGCCGCAGCGTGTTGTAGTTCGCGCTCGTGACACGGATGGCAGCGAGATGACTCTTGACGTAATGGACCTTCAAGCTCGCTGCGTCTCGCACGAAACGGATCACCTCGACGGCGAGCTGTTCATCAATTATCTGAGCCCGCTGAAGCGTGACCTGACGAAGCGAAAAATCAAGAAGCGCATCAAGCAGGGTGATTGGTGACCAGGCGCCACTCAAAGTCCCGCTCAGTCTAGGCCCCACTCATTCTAAGTCCTGGAAGCCCATCGCTCGAGCGGTGGGCTTCTTGCTTTTGCCCACGACCCCGCTCGATCAACCCGGGAAGGCGTTCTCCGCCGTTATGGCTCGTACCGATGTTCATTCATCCGCACTTTTTGACTCCGCAATCTTCAATCGAGAAGCAATAAGCCGAGGATGGCCGGTCAGTCGGCTGTGGTATCGAAGTTGTAAGAATTAGCTGGAACCATGAGCCGATTCAATCAGCGGATCAGCCGAAAACGCGGGAAGTGCCTAGATTGACATGCCGCCCCGGCTGTAGTAGGTTTCGACTATGACGGGCTGCAACCGGCCTATGACTTGTGAAGTTCGAGAGCGATAAGAGAAAGCACTAAACTGTCCGCGCTTATGAGCCTGAAGGGCTGGATGAGCGCCTTTTTTGTATGGGAGATAAACCAGCAGTCTTGAAGACCGTCACTCTACCCGAAGAAGGAATAAGGGCGCTGTTCGGCCCCTACGACGAGAATATCAAACACCTCGAAAGCTTGATCGGCGTGCGCGTCAACTTGCGCGGCAGCGAACTGACGATCGAAGGCGATGAGCACGACGTCAAGGTGGTGGAAAAAATCCTCGAAGACTACGCCGCGCTGTTTGAAGAAGGACGCCGGATGTCCAACGACGAGCTGAAGTCCGCCTTCAAGCAAATCGCGGAAGATCGCGCTTTTACGCTTCGCGATTACTTCACAAGAACTCGGATCAATCCGACAGGCAAGAAGCAAGTCACAGCGCGCTCGGCGAATCAGCGCCGGTACATCGAGGCGATCGAGAAAAAAGACATAGTCTTCGGCATCGGTGTCGCCGGTACCGGAAAAACATATCTCGCAGTTGCAATGGCGGTTCAGGAGCTGATGCAGAAGCGAGTGAACCGGATCGTGCTTGCGCGGCCGGCGGTCGAAGCCGGCGAAAAGCTCGGGTTTCTACCGGGCGACCTCCAGGACAAAGTCGATCCTTATTTGCGCCCGCTCTACGATGCGCTATTCGATCTTGTCGATTTCGAGAAAGTGACCCGGCTGCTGGAGAAGCGAGTGATAGAAGTCGCGCCGCTGGCGTTCATGCGAGGGCGAACGCTGTCGGATGCGTTCATCATTCTGGACGAAGCGCAGAACACAACCTCTGAGCAGATGAAGATGTTCCTTACTCGCATAGGCTTTGGATCGAAGGCTGTGATCACCGGCGACATAACTCAAATTGACTTACCTGCGGGACGGCGGTCCGGGCTGGTCGAAGCGCAGCGAGTAGTCGGGGATGTGGATGGAATAGAGTTCATCTATTTCAATGAAAAAGACGTTGTGCGACACCACCTGGTTCAGATGATAGTCCTGGCGTACGACAAACACTCTAAGATAAAGTTCGAAGACAAGCTATGAAGTGATGCGTGATGCGTGAAGGGATTGTGCTCCTCTCACGCATCACCCATCACGCATCACTCCTTATGTCCAAGCCCGTAGCAACCGTGCGTCCTCGACTTTCGGCCCGCCTGGCAAAGGGTCTGAAAGCCTTCTCGGCCAGCTTGTCGGATCAGGCTGTGATTGACGCGGGTGTCGGGCTCTTCATCATCGTCGCTCTGTCCATTCTCCTGCTTCGCGAATACCAGCGCCCTCAGGTCGAACAACTGCCGGCAGGCAGCATCTCGTCCTCTACCATCATCGCGCCCGACGACTTGAAGATCGAGGACGCCGCCGAAACCAAGCTTCTTCGCGAGAAGGCAGCCGTTTCAGTGTTGCCGGTTTTCGATTTCAACATCAGGAGTGCGCGAGAATCCCGGAGCAGCCTCGAACAACTGTTTGCCGCCGGACGCGAGGCGCCGCCTGACGCAGCAGTCGAGGCCCTGCACGACAAGATCGAGGAAGGGATCGGGATTCCGCTGGACCCGGATCAAATCAGAGTGCTTCAGAAGCACCGGTTCAGCTCGGAGCTCGAACGGTTGATGATCGAGCACTTCGAATCGGTGATGATGATGCCGATCGTCAACGGCCGCACGCAGCTTCGGCGGTTGGGCGGAAGTGGAATCATTCGTCGAGATCTGAAGACGGGTCAGGAGGTTACTGTCACCGATCTTTCTTCGATTCAAGATAAACTGACCGCCAGCGCTTCGCTCAAGTCCGAGAGAGTGATTTGGCCGGCTGAGTACGATGCAGCCGACCGGAGAATGCTTGGCGAGATCCTCGGTTCCCTGATCGTACCGAATCTCGAATACAACGACGCCGAGACCGAAAAGCGGAGGAGTTTGAACCGTGACGCCGTTCCGCCGGCGATCCTCACTGTTGAGCGCGGTAAGCCTATCGTTTCGAGCGGCGAGACGGTAACGCCGGCAAAAGCGATGCTTCTCAGTGAAGCTGCGGCCCATCGCCCGGTAGGCCAGCGCGCGCTCGAATTCGCCGGAACGGTCATAATAGTGATGCTGCTCCTGTTGGTGTTGTGGCAGTACATGGTCCGATACCAGCGGCGTCATATTCGTGTGCGCAGGCATTTCCTGCTTCAGATCGCTTGTTTTGTTGTTACGCTCGGGCTCGGGCGGCTCTTCTTCACCTTCGCTTCGGCAATGAGCCAATGGTCAACCCATACGCCGTTTGATTCGCCGACCGGCTATCGCTATCTTGCGCCGCTGGCAGTCGGGGCAGTGATGGTTACGATCCTGACGGATGCCAACGCCGCGTTCATCTTCTCGGCGATTCTGTCGGTATTTGTCGGGGTCTTTTCGGGCAACGTACATATGGCTGCGTTCACGCTGATGTCGAGCGCCGGAGCGATCTACCACTTGCAGAATTGCAGAGATCGAACCACGCTGGTAGCCGCGGGACTGTGGATCGGAGCTATCAACGCTGCTACAACGCTGGCGCTTGACCTGCTCGGCGCCAACGAGGCAAGCCTGCGTCTTCTTCTGTTCGACTCGTTCTGCGGATTCGCCGGGGGCGTGCTCGCGACGATGGCCGCTTCCATACTGCTTCCGCTGTTCGAGTGGCTGTTTCAGATAACCACCAGCATCAAGCTGCTCGAGCTCTCGAACTTGAATCTGCCGCTGCTCAAGCAACTGGCCGAGCGCGCTCCTGGAACTTATCACCACTCGATCATGGTGGGGTTGCTGGCCGAAGCCGGCGCGGAAGCCATCGGCGGAGACGCGCTGTTTGCCCGCGTCGCCTGTTATTACCACGACATAGGCAAGAGTGTGCGGCCGAGCTACTTCATCGAGAACCAGTCATACATGGATAACCGGCACGACAAGCTCTCGCCCAAGATGTCTTCGATCGTGCTTGCCAACCACGTTAAGCAGGGCGTTGAAATAGCGAAACAGCACAAGCTCCCGCCCAGAATCATCGAGATCATTCCTCAGCACCACGGCACGGGTCTGATGAAGTTTTTTTACTACAAGGCGCGCAAGGCCACCGATGACGACTCCAACGCTCTGGAACAGGAGTTCCGCTATCCCGGCCCCAAACCGAGGACCAAAGAAGCGGTGATAATCATGATCGCAGACTCCGTCGAAGCGGCCGCTCGCACCGTGGCAGAGCCGACGCCGACCAAGCTTCGTAACATGGTGGACCTGATCAGCACTCGTCTGCGGGACGACGGGCAATTCGATGAATGCGACATCACCTTGCGCGACCTCCGTCTGGTCGCCGAGAGTTTCGTGAAGGTGTTAATGGGAATTCATCATCACCGCATCGCTTACCCGGGTTATGACTTCAACCAGTTGTCGCAAGTCGCGCCCGCCGTGGAAGTGTTCGATTCGGGCGGTCATCCGGCGGCTACCGGCGCAAAGACCGCTCCGGCGCCAAAACTCAGAGAGGCTCGTGGCGATTGAAGTAGTAAACCGGCAACGTCTCGCGCGCATAGACGCAAGCCGGGTCGCGAGGCTCGCCGACGCTACGCTGGGCGCGGTTGGAAAGCCGGGCGCGAGCCTGACCGTTGCATTTGTTCGCGACCGCGTCATGAGAGACTTGAATCGAAAGTTCAGAGCAAGCGATCGAGCGACGGATGTGCTCTCTTTTCCGGCTGAGCCTGAGCGGCCAGGCGCGGGAGATGAAGACTTCACTGGCGACAACGCGCCGGAATACCTTGGTGACATCGCGGTTTCAACCGACACGGCGCTAAGACAGGCCAATGAAGCGGGCCACTCGTTCGAGCGCGAAGTGGACGAATTGGTGATGCACGGCGTGGTTCACCTGTGCGGCTACGATCACGAGACTGATCGCGGCGAAATGAACCGGCTTGAATTGAAGCTGCGGAGAAAGCTGCTGGATTAAATGATGCGTAATGCGTGATGCGTGAAGCGTGATGCGTGACCGGAGGGTTGGGGCCACATGGCGTTACTGGCGAGCGCATGCTAAGCCTGGACCTTTGAAGTCGCGCTTCTGTCACGAATCACGCATCACGCATCACGCATCACGAATCACGAGCCACGCATCACTTCTCTTATGTTAACTGAGCTAATAGCGACCGGCGTTGTGTTGTTCTTGCTGGTCTTTCTTTCCACAATCGAGAGCGCGTATGAATCGCTGAGCGAGGTTTCACTCAGGGTCCTGAGCAGCGAGCGCGAGGATAGTCCGCAGCGGGTGCGGTTTTTTCGCGAGTTGATGGAACACCGCCGGCGGTTCGGACTGATACTTATCCTTGGCACCCAGCTCTCGATAGCAGCGATCGCGATCCTACTCGCCGATGTATTCATTGATGCCGGCGCCCGCTTGCCGTTGCTGCTGGCCTTTGTTGCCGCGTTCGTAGTCGTAGTGCTCTTTCGACAGCTCTTGCCCCGCCTCATAACTCAAAACCATCCGGACGATGTGTTCTGGGCGCTGCTTCCCATGTTTCAGGTGTTCTATCGTTTCTTCTCGGTTTTCGTCGCGCCGGTGACCGGACTTCTCAACCGGATGAGAAAGCCGGAGCCGGAAGAAGCGATCACGGAAGAAGAAGAGGCTGAAGAAACCAAAGAAGAGATCCAGGCTTTTATCGACGTTGGCGAAGAAGCGGGAATAATCGAGGAGTCCGAGGGTGAGATGATTCAATCCATCATCGAATTCAGCGATACGCGTGTAGCCGAGGTCATGCGCCCAAGGCCCCAGATCATCGCAATCGAGGCCACCGCCACCGTAGCCGACGCCAGACAGTTGATGATCGAGTCGAAACACTCCCGGATTCCCGTCTACCGTGATCAGATCGACACCATCGAAGGTATGGTCTACGTCCGCGATTTGCTGGCGTTCTGCGATGCCGAAAAGATGACCAAGCCGGTTACCAAATGCATGCGTCCCGTTTACTTCGTGCCCGAAAGCAAGTCCGTTCGAGAGCTGCTCGAAGAGATGCAAAAGGCAAAAGTCCAGATAGCGATGGTCATTGACGAGTACGGAGGAGTGGCGGGATTGGTGACCCTCGAGGACATAATCGAAGAGATACTCGGCGAGATCGAAGACGAGGACGACGTCACGACGGCTGACGAGGTAGTTCAGTCGGAAGACGGCTCTTATTTGATCGATGGAAGCGCTGAGATAAGGAAAGTCGAGTTGCTTTACGACAAAGAACTCGAGGCTGACGATTTCACGACGGTTGCCGGGTTGATCATCAACGAACTGGGTCACGTACCCGCCATCGGCGAGAAGCTCGATTTCAAAGGACTGCGCTTCGAAGTAGTCGATGCCGACAGCAAACGGGTGGACCGCGTCCGGCTCAGTATTATCGACGAACCCGCTGCCGATGAAGCCGAATCCGCCGCGAACGATTAGACGCCGGACTGATTCGGCGCCACGAGACTACGCCGGGGATTCTTGATGTTAAGCACGTTCATTTGCGGGCATCCCAGGTCACCGCGCTTAAGCCGGCACTCCTTCCAGTTGCTCGACGCGCCCGTAACGCCGGTCGCGTTTCTGATAATCAATAAGCGCGGCGAACAGGTCTCGTTCGCCGAAGTCCGGCCAGAGCGTATCGGTCACGTGAATTTCGGCGTACGCAATCTGCCATAGCAAGAAGTTGCTGATGCGCATCTCGCCGCTCGTGCGAATGAGCAGATCCGGATCGGGCAGCTCTCGAGTGTAGAGACTGCGATTGACAATCTCCTCGTCGATTTCATCCGGCTGGAGCCGTCCCGCTGCCACTTCGCGGGCCAGTTTTCGAAAGGCATCGACGATCTCGGCGCGCCCGCCGTAGTTGACCGCGATGTTCAGGCGAAGCCCGGTATTCTGAAAAGTCGAAAGCTCCGCCTTGCGAATCTGTTCGAGCACCGAGAGGTGAAGCTCCTCGCTGCGCCCAATCATTCGAAACTGAATGTTGTTCTCTTTGAGCGAGTGCAGCTCTCTGCGCAGGTACTCCACCAACAGGTCCATCAACGCGCGAATCTCGTAGCGTGGCCGCTTCCAATTCTCAGTTGAAAAGGCGTACAGCGTAAGGCACTCGATGCCCAGTCGCGCCGCTGTCTCGACCGTCCTTCGCACGGCGTCCGCGCCCGCGCGATGCCCCATGAGTCGCGGCAGGCTTCGCTTTGCAGCCCACCTTCCGTTGCCATCCATGATGACTGCGACGTGCCTCGGCAGTCTCGCCAGGTCCAACTCCTGCAGCAGGTCTTCGTTTGTCGCCGGATCGATTGTTGCCAGATCAAAACTTCGCATAGCCATATGTTCCAACTCCCCCTTGATTCCCGTGATTTCAAAACGACACTGCTTAACCCGAGTCTCTGCGCAAAGAGGTTCCCTTAGTGCTGCGGGGCCCCAATCTCGATTCGCTTCTTTCCGTAGAAGACAACGTCCAGAATATCTCCGATCGAATCGCCCTCTGAGAATCTCATCTGAGAAGGGAGCGCATCTGCGGGCAAGTCAAACGCGATTTCGGTTGTGCAAGAGGCGCCCGCCGGAATCGGGCCGTTGCATTTGTTACTCTGGGTAGACTCGAGCGTCTGTTGCCCGTCGACCGACAGGTGAAACTCTCTCCCCCGATCGTCAACCAGTATCGCGGACGCCTTCTTGAAGGTGTAGTCGACGCGCTTAGCGTGATTCGCAATCTTGAGCGTCACCACGTGGTAGACCCCTCGCGCGTTGGTCTGAGTGTCTCCGCTTCCGAGAGCGCTCGCCTTGCGAACTCCAAGCACCGAGAACGCGAAATCGTCGTACTGAATTTCTTGATTCAGCCCGACAGCTTGATCTCGGCGGTTCAGTGCAGCCAGCATCGCCAGCCGCGAGAGGCCGATGGCCGCTACGATTGCGGCGGTAACGGCAAGTCCTTTGTAGTGTCCTTCCATGCAATCCAACAAGAAGACGAAATACAAAACAGGAGGCGAAATACAGAAGTCGTCTTACTCTAATAGACTCCACCAACAAAAAAGTGAGCAAGCAGTGAGAAAACTGTGAGAAGCAACGGCTGGTGTCACTTCGCCGTCAATACCGCCGGTTTTCTTCGCCGGGTCCCGGACGGCAAAGCGCTTTCGTCACCGCTGTCGGATTGCGGATTGCTCCTGGCGTCCGGGTTCTGATCCGAGTCAACACCGGACGGATGAGAGCCGAACCCTGTCAGAACCGCTTCGAGCATCGGCAGCAGCGAGGTGACCCGTTTGGCGCGGATCAACCAGTCCCACAGGGGTTCCAACTTCTTCCACCCACCGGCGTACGCGACGTGCCTCAACCCTTCTTTGAGGCCGGGCTTCGCGCAGGCGCCGCGCAATATCGAGCCCCACTTGTAGAACTTCCTGTACGCTTGCCAGTAGCCCGCTTCCAGAGCTTCGGGCGTCATCTTCGCCGGCCGGAACACCACGTGACGAGTGTCAAACAGGTCCCAGTCATCGCTCATCATTCGTTCCTGTGCCTGCATCCGCTGGTACAGCGCAGTGCTCGGATACGGCGTCAGAATGTGAAACGTAGCCGTCTCGATTCCTTGCTCGATGGCCCACTCGACGGTGCGTTCGAACACCGTTTCGTCATCATCGTCCATGCCAAAGACGAAGCTTCCGTTGATCATCACTCCTGCCTCATGCAGCCTGTGAATCGCAGCCGTGTAGTCCCTATCCAGATTCTGATACTTGTTTTGTTGGATCAGGTTGTTGCGGTTCAGCGTCTCAAAGCCGACGAATAGACTTCGAAGGCCGCTGTCCGCTGCTTTCTCCACCAAGCGCGGAGCCAGCACCGAGTTGACTGTTCCCGCTGCTTGCCACAATCGCTTCATTCCCTTCATTCCATCGAAGAGCGCCGATGCGAAGCGCGGGTCTCCAAACAGGTGGTCATCCAGAAAGTAGAGGTGCCGTCCGGGCAGCCTTTCGATCTCGGCCAGCGCTTTATCGACCTGCTGAGTGTAGAAGCCTTTGCCTCCTTCGAAGAACGCGACCTTATAGCAGAAATCGCAAGTGTGCGGACATCCGCGCGAAACGACTATCGAGTTGGGAACCAAGTAGAGATGACGCTTGATTAGCTCACGCCGAACCGGCGGTATATCGATCAGAGTTCGGGTCGTCGAGCGATAGACGCGGCCCGGTTTTCCCTCGCGATAGTCTTTCAAGAACGTCGGCCACGTATCCTCGCCAGGGCCGAGAAAGATTGTGTCGGCGTGGCGCATTGCTTCCTCGGGCAGCGACGTGACGTGCAGACCGCCAAGCGCAACGTGCGCGCCTTTCTTTCTATAGTGATCGGCAATCGAGTAAGCGCGCTTCGCCGAAGTGATGTACACCTGAATCACTACCAGGTCCGGCTCGTCGTTCAGATCGAGTTTCTCGACGTGCTCATCTTGCAGCTCGACAGAAGTCCCGGCCGGCAGGTAGCCGGCGAGTGTGGCGAGTCCCAGCGGTGGAAACAGCGAGTACTTAATCGGCCGCCAGAAGGGACTCGTCGCCTCGGTGAGCGCCGGAAGGATCATTTTGACTTTCATCTGCGCCAATCTCCTGTTAATACAGTGCGTGGCATTCCGAGCAACCCGAGCCAGTCGATCGGGCTCTAAGCACATTCTATCGGTCTGCATCGCCGGAAAAATGAGCCATCAGTGATTAAGTTGTGAGAAGATTCAAAGGATGAGTCAGGTCAGCACTTCGGTTAGCAGTTATCGCTTCGACGACTTCTTCCTCGACGCAGGCAACCGGCAACTCTCGCGCAACCGTGAACCCGTCGCGCTGAACTCGAAGTATCTCGACGTGCTGGTGCTGCTCGTCAGTCGCGCGGGTCAGTTGGTCGAGAAGCAGCGAATCTTCGAAGAGGTATGGGACGGCGTGTTCGTAACGGACGCCGCGCTGACTCAGTGCATCAAGGACATTCGCAAGCAACTCGGCGACGACGCTTCGAGTCCCCGGTACATTAAGACCGTTCCGAAGCACGGATATGTGTTTATCGGCAACGTCATCGAAGCAGACGAACAGCCGGCGCCCGGGTACGATGCTCCTACGCTGGGCGCGAACGCGGGTGACCGCCCTCGTCGTGCGCCGGGGGCCGCGCGTCCCTACAAGTTTCTGGACTACTATTCCGAGCAAGACGCCAGTCTCTTCTTCGGCCGGGAACACGAAGTCGAAGCGATCTGTTCGCAGATTCTTGCTCACCGTTCTTTCATCCTTCACGGGCGGTCCGGCGTCGGCAAGAGCTCGATACTGCGCGCCGGCCTGATGCCGAAGCTCAAGGCCCAGGGGCATCGGGTTTTCGTCATCCGCAGTTTCACGGACCCGGTTCACCAGATGGTGACCGCGCTTTCCGGTGTTGGCGGCGTCGAGGCAAGCTGCGATCAGAGCCCCGATCAATTGATCCAATTGATCCAGTTGATCCGAACAGTTGACGATGGCCGTCACGTGATCTTCTTCCTCGATCAGTTTGAAGAATTCTTCTCGCTGCTTTCGGAGGACGCGAGGCGGCATTTCCTGAGCGTCGCCGGCGAGCTTGCCTCCGCTGATTTGCCGGTCAGATTGGTGTTCGCCTTGCGCGAGGACCTTCTCGCAGAGATGAGTCAGCTAAAGACGGCGATACCTGAGATCTTTCATCACGAGTACCGGCTCAAGCGTCTGAGCCGCGCGCAGGCGGAGCTTGCGATCACCGGTCCGGCGCGTTCCGTCGGTTGCCGCTACGAGACTCAGCTAGTAGATCGATTGTTGGCCGACATAGGAGACGCGGGTGGCGTCGATCCGCCGCAGTTGCAGATCGTCTGCGACAACCTTTACGACTCGAGGGACGAGGCGTGCGCGATCTCGCTTGAAGCCTACGAACGGCTGGGCGGCGCGGCGCAGATTCTGGCCGGTTACCTCGACCGAGTCATGCGCCGTTTTGACGCCGACGACCTGCAAGCCGCAAGGCGAATCCTCACGGCGCTCATCTCTGAAGGCGGACAGCGGCTTGTTCTCAAAGCGGCGGAAGTCGAGGCGCGGATTGGAAACAACTGCGTTGATGATCCTGCAACGAAACTGCTGATCGAAGAACTTGTAGCCGCCCGGGTGTTGCGCCGCCGCCGTCAGGATGGCGCGGCGTGGATCGAGCTTGCGCACGATTTTCTGACGCCCGAAGTTTTGCGCTGGCTGACCGCGGACGAGGTTGCGCTCAAGCGGGCTCGCGGGGTCATCGAGCGCGCGATGGAGAACTATCAAGCGCACAGCTTGTTGATCGATGCAGACGCGGTCGATCTTGTGATGCGTTTCGGCGAGCAGCTTGGGTTGACCGGAGAAGAAGCTGACTTGCTGATGACCAGTGTGTTGAATCGCGCTCGGCCCGCGCCAGACTGGTTGGTTAAGGCGTCTCCTCGCGCCGCGGCGTTAATCGCGAACGCAAGCGAGAACGCCGGTTCGGAGGTGCGATTGCGCGCCGTTGAAGCAGCGGCCCTTTTGCGCACCGCGGATATGAAAGCTCTGTTGCGCAAGCTCGCGCTTTGGGATCGGGACTTGATGGTCAGGAAGTTTGCCGGCATCGCGCTCGCCGAGTGGATCGGAACGGCCGTCGAACGAGCGCTTTCCGATTGCAACGACGGAGCGCGCGCCGGGCCGATTCGGCAGGCCATGAGCCTCGCGATGGTCCGCGATCACAACAAGCAGCTTGTCCGGCTTTCACGTCTGTCTATTCCAGTGAGCCTGCTGGTTATCGGCGGGCTGATGTGGGTGCGGCTTCGCAGGGACGGCGCCCGGATCGTGCGGCGTGGGATCGGCGGAATGTTAGGAGGGGCCGCTTCGGGTATTGCAGGCGGCGTGATATTGGGCACAGGACTGGGCATTGTTCGCGAAGCGACGGCGGCTGAAGCCGCTGAGCTGGTGCTGGTATTAGTGACGCTTGGCTTCTTCATCGGCGCGGTTGGTGGGCTCGGCGTGAGTTTCGGAATGATCTCCCTTGCTCACGTCGCGTATCGTCACAGCAAGTGGTGGTCTGTAGTCGGCGGCGCCGCGGGCGGCGCGGTTGTCGGAGGCAGCACCAAACTGCTCGGCGTGGACACCGTGAGGGCGTTGTTCGGTCAGAGTCCGGCGGGAATAACCGGAGCGTTCGAGGGCGCGGTTATAGGAGCCGGCTTATCGCTTGGGGTGGTGCTTGCGGCCACGCTGATACGGCGCTCGCGTCCGTGGCAGCGAGTCCTGGGTGCAAGCATCGGAGCGATGTGCGCCGGTGTGCTGCTAACGGTGATCGGCGGAAACCTTTTCAGCGCGAGCCTCGAAATCGTAGCGCGGCTGTTTGCGAATTCGCAGATCAGGATGGACCGGCTCGCGCCGCTCTTCGGCGAAGTGCACTTTGGTCAAACGACTCAGATCGTTATGGGCGCGATTGAAGGGATGTTGTTCGGCGCGGGTGTCGCGAGCGGAATAGAGATTTCCGGCCGCGGTCAACGTGAAAGGCGGCTCACGGCCGAGAGTGGCGAGCGCCGCGAGGGTGGACGCTGGCAATAAAGGACATTCTCGCTTAGGTTCATATCACCGCAGAAGGTAACGCGGTTCGCCGCGCCACCCCATCGACTCACTTCGATTGGCAGCCTATCGCTCCGCATCATTTCATTTCATTGGAATGTCGGATTTCTCTAAGCGGCATAACTTCAACTTACACGAATTGGGCTCCTGGTTCGAACGTTCACCGAGTCAGAGTCAGCAGCTCCTCGATCGAACGGATGCTCATGCAGGCCGCTTTTGAGTTTAGGTCGAATGGATCGTATAGGATTGGCAACAGACCCGCGTTCCGAGCGCCTACTACATCAACCCAATAAAGATCGCCAACGTACGCCGCCTCACTGGGAGGGACATCCGCGCGGTCGGTCGCCAATCGAAAGATCCCAGGACTCGGCTTTTCGACGCCGACGTGAAAAGAGTCGATGAAGAAATCAAAATAGCTCGCCAGCCCGGCTTGTTCAAACGCGCTCTCGATTCGCCCGTCGCTGTTCGATACGACTCCGAGAATCAGGCCGCGCGCTTTCAACGCGGTCAGAGCTGCAGCAGTAGTTTCATCCGACTGACGCCAGAGCATCTCGCTTTGCGCAAGCCTCAGGACACACTCGACCGCAGCAGCGAGCTGTTCCTTCGACACACCGACCTCAGGCAACAGCGTTGAGTAAAACTCTCGCTTGAGTGTCTCGGTAGAGCCGGCTCCGGCCGCGACCAGCTCTGCCACTCGACGCATCCCCAGAAACTGGGCCTTCCGAAAATTGTCCGCGAACAGTTCAACGCTTAGCTCTGAGCTGACGGCATCACAAATGTAAGAGGAGTCGAGGTGGATCAGCGTTCCACCGGCGTCGAAGAAGATGGCTTTGAGGCGTCGAGGGTGGGCCGCTGATTCTGTTGAGCCCTCAATCGGGACGGCCCCGTGCTGCATTCGGTCTATCGGCATGGAGAAACGCTGGCGGTTATGTCTGCGTCCTTCAAGCTGTAGCTCATTCCCTGCGAGAATAGCTCGATAGCCGTCTTACCCGTGTGAGTGCAGACGTTCAGCTTGGCCCACACGTCATGATTCTCGCTAGCGTCATGCAGGATGAGCTTGCAGCCGCGGACTTTGATCTTGCCAACGCCCTCAATAGTGAATCCGCTGGCGCAATCCGTGAAGCTGTAGTCTCCAGTGGCCGAATCCAGTTGGAGCACGCAGGTGTCGTTCTGCAGGTGCATATCAAAGGACTTGGTAGTGATGTCACCGAAATCGTAGCGGGCAAGCGCAAACCCCGATCCCTTGGTTACATCGTAAGCGGCTCCCGCCGCGACGACCTTTCCATTGGATTGGAGTCCCAGGGCAAAGGCTCGGTCGCTGGGCGTAAAGTCGGTAGTAATTATGCCGCCTGATCCGAAGCCTGGATCAAGGCTGCCGTTTGAGTTGTAGCGAGAGAGAGCAAAGTCGCCGTCCGGGGTGTTAGGGACGGCAAGCCCTGCCGCGATGACCTTGCCGTTGGGCTGAATGGCGACGGCATCAGCACAGATCAGGACACCTTGGGTGATAACTTTGCCGCCTGAGCCAAAGCTCGAATCGAGACTTCCGTCTTTGTTATAACGTGCGAGACCGAATCCAATGTCATCGCGCGAAGCAGAAACATAAGTAGAGACGTCTCCAGCTAAGACTATCTTGCCGTCAGGTTGGAGAGCGAGCCCGGCGAGGAAGTCCGGCAAACCGGCGAAGTCGGTGACGACTTTGCCGCCGGAGCCAAAGGTGGAATCCAGGCTGCCGTCTTTGTTGTAGCGCGCGAGGGCAAAATCGTTCTGCGCACCTTCGGTGTATGTGTCTCCCCCGGCGACTATTCTCCCGTCAGGCTGGATCGCCATTGCGGTGATGAGGTCGTATGCGCCGAAGTCAGTAGCGACCTTGCCCCCCGAACCAAACGTCGCGTCGAGGCTGCCGTCGATGTTGTAGCGTGCAACTCCAAAGTCGACTTGGACTTCAGACGGGCCGCTGAAAGTCCTTCCCGCAGCGACAATTCTGCCGTCAGGCTGAATGGCCATGGCCAAAGCGTCACCGCCATACCCGAAGAAGTTGGTGAGCAGTTTTCCGCCGGAGCCAAAGGTCGCATCGAGGCTGCCGTCGGTGTTGTAGCGCGCAAGCCCGAAATAGATAACAACGCCTTTGCGGGCTCTTCCCGCCGCGACGATCTTGCCGTCGGCTTGGACGGCGACGGCGTTGACATAGTCCTCATCCCCTAAAAAATCGGTGATGACTTTGCCGCCGAAGCCGAAGCTCAAGTCGAGGCTGCCGTCCGCCTGGTAGCGCACGAGCGTGAAATCGAAGGCGTCGTATATGGGGCGGCTCCCGCTCGCCCCGCCCGCGATGATCTTGCCGTCGGGCTGAAACGCGAGGCAGGTGACCCGGTCGCCAAAGGCTAAGTGAGTAAAAACTTTGCCGCCGTTGCCAAACTGCGGATCGAGCTCGCCTACCCCGGCGTTTACGCGGCCCAAAGGCCCGACAGCAAGGACCAATGCTGTAATTGCAACAGCAATGAACGCGGCTGCTGAATGAGTATGAAGTTGTTTCACGATTGTGCTACCCCCCAACGGTCAATGCTCGATGCCCGATACCGGCGACCTTGCAGTGTCACGGATATTCTACGTCAACTGCCCTCTCGATACACGGTCTTCTCAGGGGGCTATCGGGTTATTAGGGCTATCGGGCTGATGTTCGCAGTTGAACGAGATCGCTGCTCGGCGAAGGCGTCCTTGAGCGTCCGCGACAAGCTCGGCTAAGCGGGCCATAGCAAGCGACTGCGCGCGGAAACCTCTCAAGATTTCGATTCTGAGTTCATCGCTCAGAAGATCGCGAATGCGAGCTGAATCGAGATCGATGGATTAGCGTCCCACCCGCATCGAAGAGGATCGCTTTGATGCCGTGAAGATCACTACGCAATGCTTTCTCCTGCTGACGCGGCTATGGTTCTCATCGGCCCTTGAAGCGACCTGACCGCCGCTCACGCACGGCCTGAACACCTTCCCGATGATCTTCGGTTTTGAAGAGCCGGCTCTGCTCCGAGTGTTCGCGATCGGTCTGGGCCTTCACCGCGTCGGCGAGACCGAGTCGCATAGTCGCCCGGGTTGACTGGACCGCAAGAGGCGCACACTCCGCGATCTCGGTTGCGAGCTTCATAGCTTCCTCACGCAGCGGAATTTCAGTCACCAACACATCAGCAAGCCCCCACGAAACAGCTTCTTCTCCGTTGATTCGCCGTCCGGTGTAGAACATCAGGTTGGCCCGCTGAACACCGATCAACCGAGCAAGCGTGTATGTGAGGCCAAACCCCGGATGAATGCCGAGCTTCACGAAATTGGCGCCAAAGCGAGCGTCCGGCGATACGACTCGAAAGTCGGCTACCAGCGCAAGCCCCAGGCCCCCGCCAATCGCCGCGCCCTGAATGGCGGCCACTACCGGCTTCGCACAAGCAAACAAGCGAACGGCATTCTGATAGAGGTGGCTTGTGCTGGAGACGACTTCGTCGTTAGCGCCGGGCGCGACCGGATTGAAGTCCGCACCGGCGCAGAACGATTTCCCTTCGGAGGCCAGAACGAGAGCGCGGCACGCGGGTTCGTTATCCAGCGCCTCGAATGCATCGGCGAGATCCCGAATGAGCTTCGCGTCGAAATGATTGTGGGGAGGCCGATGAATCTCGATGAGAGCCACGTGGCCGTCCAGCCGAACTGACACATCGCCGTATTTCAGGTCTGACATGAGTTTCCTTAGCGTGGTCCTTTTAGGGTGCTTCGTTTTCTATTTTCCATTTTCCATTTTCCATTTTCCATTTGATATTTGCCATTAACTGATCCTCTTCAATAACAAATGACAAATGGAAAATCTATGGAAAATGGAAAACGGAAAATGCCCCTGTCTTCACCGCAGCTTGAGCAGCTTCCTCGCAACAACCCAGCGATGCACCTCGGACGGGCCATCGTAAATCCTCATGTTGCGGACCTGGCTCGCCATCAATTGCAAAGGCATCTCCTTGGTCATCCCCATCCCGCCGAATGTCTGCATCGCCTTGTCGACGATGTCCCACGCCATCTCCGTCGCGAATACCTTGATCATCGATACTTCGGTTCGCACGTCGCGTCCTTGATCGAGCTTCCACGCGGCGTCGTAAGCCATCAGCCGGCAAGCATGAATCTGCGTCGCGGCGTCGGCGACCCACCATTGAATTGTCTGGCGTTCCGCGAGCGGCACGCCGAAAGTGATGCGCTGAGGCGCGTAATCGCAGATCATGTCGAGCGCGCGTTGCGCGATGCCTGTGCACCAGGCCGCCATCTCGAGCCGCCGCGTGGATAGCCGCACTTGCATCGGCGCGAACCCCTGGCCTTCTTTTCCCAGAAGCTTCGACTCCGGCAACCGGCAATCTTCAAAAGCCACTTCGTAAGTGAACGCGCCTCCGATCATCGGGATTCTACGTAGGACATTGAATCCGGGCGTCCCCTTGTCCACCAGAAACGCAGAGATGCCGCCGCGCGTACCCTTCGCCGGATCTGTCACAGCCATCACGATCGAGAAGTCCGCTTCGGCGGCTCTGCTGAACCAGATCTTGCGTCCATTGAGCACCCACTGGCCATCTTCTTTGACCGCACGGGTCGTCATCGCCCCAGGATCGGAACCGGCGCCCGGCTCGGAGATTCCGATGCCGGAGATCGTCTCCCCTCGGACATACGGCTCGAGATACTGTGCGCGTTGCTCCTCAGTGACCGTCACCATCAGCATGCGAAGATTGGGTGAGTCCGGCGGAAACACATAAGGCGTGATCGTCTTTCCCAACTCTTCGTTGACGCCGATCATCGCGACCGCAGGCAAATCCGCACCGCCGACATCCTCCGGAGCATCAAGCCCCCCCAAGCCGAGTTCACGAGACTTCTTGTCGATCGGCGCTCGTTCTTCGGCCGTCAGTGTTGCTCCCTGTCCTGAGGCCTCGCGTTCGAGCACGACGGCTTCGAGCGGCAAAAGCTCTTCTCGCACGAAACGCGCGACGAGATCCTTGAGCATCCGGTGCTCGTCACAGAGAGCAAAGTCCATCGTTCCTCCTCTTGACCTGCGAGCGCACCTTGCCGGCGCAGCCAATCAGTCCCTGATCGAGCCTATCGAGACTGCGATTGCAGTTGAACGAGGTTAGTCGCCGGCACCGGCATCGCACCGTCTTCCAATCTCCACAAACAATCCGCAACGCCTTGAGGGCCTTCCATGCGGCCGTCATAGTCGCGGCACATCTGAGGGCGAGTCTCGTATACGCCGCAGACATAGTTCGTAGCGCCGCTCGGGGTCTTGATCTCCTGGAGCGCGTCGCAGCGTTTCGGAATCGTGAAGTAGTACTCGGTACGCCCTTGCTCTTCGGCGTAATCGATCTTCAATCCATGAAGCTCCATCCAATGAATCTCATCGCGAGCTTCGTCATCAACTTCGCCGCCGAAAAAGGTCATCGACATGCAGCACTTGCCGCAGATCAAACACAGCTCGGACTTTCGCTTTGCGGACAATCGCTTTTTCATTCCGTCTACCTCCTTGAAGGAGCTATCAAAACAAGGCGAGAGTATAACCGATTCGGCTCAGCGCATGAACTTGCGTCGAATGGCGAGCGCGAGCAGCGCGGCTTGCACGGGCCCGAGAATGGTTTCAAGGGTCACGAGCGTTTGCGCCGTGCCGGTGAGCGGCTTGGGTTCAGGCTTCTGCAAGCTCATCACCGCGAGGCTGTATGTGAGCGCGCGAGAGAATTCAAGGGGCTGCCCTATTCTGTCTTCGATCGTCATTGACGCCGCCGTCGCTGACGAGGCGCCTTCATGCGACGCCTTTGGCGGTTGCTGCGCAAAGCCAACGCGCGTGTAGAGCAGCACAAAAACGATCCACACAGCAGCAAGCACTCCGAGCGCGTTGCGTATCCTCTCGCCGTATCCGCTCACCGCCCAGTACAGCATGTGCAGCCAGTCTGTTTTCCAGAACGACCAGCCCTTCCACTTGGTCCGGCGCCCGAGGTCCATAGCCCAGTATCGGAAATTCGATGCTTCCTCGTAGCGGTTATTCGCCTCCGCGTTTTCGGCTAGCTGGCGGCACGCTATGGTGAGAAGGCGGTTCGAGGGTGAAACTTTGTTGCTTTGAAGGGCGGCGATCTCTTGTTTGATGCTGATGCGATCCCACTCCCAGCCTACGTCGGTTAAGACAAACTCGCGAGAGTCGACGTTGACGAACCAGTGGGGGCGGAGGTTTAGCGTATGGAAAGCCATACGCTCGGGGTGCTCAATCCGAACGTGTTGAAAGTCGAGCGACGGATCTTTGCCAAGGGCCATCGCTAAGCTGGCGCCGTCCTTCAATCGCCTATAGGTTGCGCTCCCGAAGAAGTGAATAGAGTCATTGAAAGAGGCGCGACAAAAATTAGCTCGAGCTTGAAAGACTGAGAGGTTGAAGTCCGCAGCCGCGCTGAACCTGGCAGATCTGAAGTCCGCAGCAGCGCTGAACGTGGCCGAGTTGAAGTCCGCAGCAGCGCTGAACGTGGTAGATATGAAGGCCGCAGCGGCGCTGAACGTGGCAGATCTGAAGTCCGCAGCGGCGCTGAACGTGGCCGAGTTGAAGTCCGCATCCGCGCAGAAAGTTGCCGAGATGAAGTGCGCAGCGGCGCTGAACGTGGCAGAGCTGAAGTCCGCAGCTGCACTGAACTCGAAGTCGCTGAAATCAACTTCTTCGGGAAACCACACCGCCCGAAAATCAAAGTCTCCGTTGTTCAGTTTGCCATCGAGCGCCGCTTTGAAATCAGCGATCTTCTCTTTGCCCGGATAATGGAGCACGCAATACCGCCGGCTCTCATTCTCCTTGTAGAAGGGAAGCCCCTTACAGACCGAACGCCACCACCTTCCGGAGGCGCAAAGGAAGCCAGGCTGTCGAGTAGGTTCGGGCGTGGGTCTGCCTGATTCAGGTTCCGGTTCGAGTGCGGTGTCGGTTTCCGCTTCGATGGATTCTTCCGCAGGCGGCAACAGCGGAGACGACTCGTCAACCATAAGCGTTCCCTCGTTAACAATGCTACTTTCTTCGCGAAGTGTAGATGAACATCGGCGGCTAAGCCAACATGATTCAATGTCGAAAGTTATCAACGGTGAACGGGTTGCTCATCTATGCAAGAAACAAGCTCGTAAAGGAAGCTGGCTGAGGGAGCTACTACTTTCTGATATCATCGAAGAGGTCGATATAACGAATGGACAAGCTTAACATCACGACGTGTCCGTCTTGCGGGGGCAAGAGGATCAAAAGGGTTCGGCGAAACTTCACCCGGAAGTTCGAGGGGCTCGAATACACAGTACCCAACTTGGAATACTACGAATGTCCGGACTGCGGGGAGAAGGTCTACGACCGCGAGGCAATGCGACAAATCGAGTCGCATTCACCAGCATTCAAGCGCGCCGCCTCGAAACGCAAGCCAGCCAGAACTGCCCGAGCCGCGACATCATTGAAGTCTTAGCGATAGTAGTCAGTTGTGCTGATGGTTCCGGATGTTCAGAGTTCAACCTTTAGGTTGCGCGTAATGGATCAAGCGAGCTAAAGCTTGAACTCTGAACCTCGTTCTCGGCGTTCTCGCGCGACTCCTCGCAAACGAAGAGTTGGCGCGAAAGGGAAGCTCCATAGGAGCCGCCTGTCGATAGAACCACCGCGCCGATGGCTGGCTGGACTCCTTTAGGAGTCTCCTGCCCACACAGGACTACTTCTCGATCCATTTGAAAAGGTATCGTTCGTTGTGTTCGATCTGGAAGTTCTTCAACATCGACGAGTACTCATCTCTGAAGGATCGCCGTGCGTGATGGCGCTCCTGGTTCTCAATGTATCTGGCGACTTTGCTCAGGTGCGACTGCGAGTGCGAGAACGCGCCAAATCCCTCTTGCCAACTGAAGCGGCCTCGGACCCACTTTTTGTCGTTAATGAGTCTCGATGAAGCTACCTTGATGTCTTTGACGAAGTCCGATACCGCTACGGTGGGCTTGAGGCCGAGCAGAATGTGAACGTGGTCGGGCATTCCGTTTATCGCAATCAGCTTTTGGCCTGCGTTGCGCATTGTGCCGCCAATGTATTTGAACAAATCTTCCTTGAAGGACGAGTTGATCAACGACTGTCTGCCGTTTACCGCGAAGACAACCTGGACATAGATCTGGGTGTAAGTGTTTGCCATTTGTTGGACACCTCCTGTTGGTCGCCATTTAACACACGAGGCACTTACGAAGCCAGCGAATCACGGGGAGACAGGAGACTCCTGACGGAGTCCGGACCGATTGTCGTTGGGTCGCGTTCTATAGAGAGGAGACTCCTGACGGAGTCCGGACCTGCGTCGTTGCGTTGCGTTCTACAGACAGGAGACTCCTGACGGAGTCCGGACGGGCTTTCGCTGCGTCGTGTTCTATAGACAGGAGACTCCTGACGGAGTCCGGACGGGC